>CBFHLF010000278.1:0-2379 GCA_965656555.1 uncultured Acidiluteibacter sp.
ATTTATGCCATGCGCGGCCATGGGCAGCGGGCGAATTTGTACAGCGATTATACTTTTGCTGTATGGGATGGAGAGGAATTGGTCTCGTTTACTAAGGCCTATTCAGGATTGACCATGGCTGAAATTAAAGCCGTTGATAAATACGTAAAAGCCAACACTATTGATCGGTTTGGGCCAGTAAGAAGTGTAACGCCTAAGTTGGTTTTTGAAATTGGTTTTGAAGGTATTGCTGAATCAAAACGCCATAAATCTGGCGTAGCTTTACGTTTTCCACGAATTTTAAGATGGAGAGAGGACAAACCAATGGAAGAGGCGAATACCTTGGGTGATTTAAAAGATTTATTGAAGATTTACAGTTAATCAACGCATGACAAAAGGCGAAAAAAAGGTATTGAACTGGTTTCATCAAAAAGGATGGGAGGCGCATGAATTTCAGCGGGAAGCTTGGAGTTCCTATTTGTCGGGTAAAAATGGATTGGTAAATGCACCAACAGGATCAGGAAAAACCTACAGCCTCGGGTTAGCGATATTGGCAGAACACATCAATTCAGGTAAAAAAGCTATAGGCCTTCAAGCCATTTGGATTACGCCTATACGAGCATTGGCAAAAGAAATCCAACAGTCACTGCAATTAGCTTGCGATGATTTAGAGTTAGGCTGGAGAGTGGGAAATAGAACTGGGGATACCTCCACGAGCGAACGTACCAAACAAAAGAAAAATGTTCCTGAAATATTAATTACCACACCTGAAAGTTTGCAATTGTTATTGGCTTCAAAAGGGAGCAAGTCCTTTTTTAAGCACTTAAAGTGTATCGTAAATGATGAGTGGCATGAACTAATGGGTTCCAAACGTGCGGTGCAAATGGAATTGGCTCATTCTAGGCTATTGGCTTTAGCGCCCCAGTTAAAGGTTTGGGGAATTTCTGCTACCATCGGCAATATGGAAGAAGCGCTAGAGGTATTAGTTGGTGAAGTGAAAAAAGCAACCGCAGTAATTGTTCGATCAACCCTGCAAAAAGAGATCATTGTAGAGTCTATTTTACCCGATGAAATAGAGCAATTTTCTTGGGGTGGTCACTTGGGTATTCAGTTGCTTGAAAAAGTTGTTCCACTTATTTACGCAAATAAAACCACCTTGATTTTTACCAATACCAGAGCACAAGCTGAAATTTGGTATCAGAAATTACTGGAGGCTGATCCGAATTTGGCAGGACAGTTGGCCATGCACCACGGATCTATTAGTCGTGAACTGCGCGACTGGGTAGAAGATGCACTGCATTCCGCTACGATAAAAGCGGTAGTTTGTACCTCTAGTTTAGATCTGGGCGTTGATTTTCGACCGGTGGACGCCATCGTTCAAATTGGTAGCCCAAAAGGAATTGCGCGGTTTGTGCAGCGCGCAGGTAGAAGTGGGCACCAACCGGGTGCAACCAGCAGAATCTTTTTTGTGCCAACAAATTCGTTGGAATTATTAGAAGCCGCCGGATTAAGGACAGCTATCAACGAAGGAATTATGGAGAAAAGATCGCCTTATTTCCGTTCGTTTGATGTATTGATTCAATACTTAATGACCTTAGCCGTAGGCGATGGATTTGAATCAGAAAGGATTAAAAAAGAGGTACAAGCTACCTTTAGTTTCAGCTCCATGAGTGACGATGAGTGGAACTGGGTGATGCAGTTTTTAGTGCTTGGCGGGGAATCGTTACAAGCATATGATGAATATAAAAAGGTGGTTTTTCATGAGGGCCTTTACCGTGTTTTAGATCGAAAAACAGCGATGCGACACCGACTGTCCGTTGGCACCATCGTTAGTGAAGGTTTGCTAAACGTTAAGTTCATGAAAGGTGGATTTATCGGAACCATTGAAGAATGGTTTATTTCTAAGCTCAATCCGGGTGATGTATTTTGGTTTTCAGGCAGAAATTTAGAGCTGATCAAAATCAAAGAAATGCAGGTAATTGTAAAACTCAGCAAATCTAAAAATGGGAAAGTCCCATCGTGGCAAGGTGGGAGAATGCCGCTATCTTCCAAGCTTTCTGATGTATTGCGCAGAAAAGTAACCGAAGCAAAGGCAGGAAACAGTTTAGACATAGAGTTACAAACTATTCAACCGATATTTGAAACGCAGGGGAAACGTTCTATTGTGCCATCTACAGCAGAATTTTTGATAGAGTCGTTTAAAAGTAAAGAAGGTCACCATTTGTATTTTTATCCCTTCGAAGGCAGAGGAGTTCACGAAGGAATGGCGGCACTAATTGCTTATCGCATAGGTTTGCTTACACCGATTACTTTTTCTATTGCCTATAATGACTACGGATTTGAATTGCTTTCTGATCAGGAAATCCCGATAGAAATGGCTTTAGACAGTGATATTTTATC
>CBFHLF010000279.1:0-2358 GCA_965656555.1 uncultured Acidiluteibacter sp.
CACGATATTGGTGGATGTAATCGGTATTGGAATAATTATTCCTGTAATCCCATCATTAATTGAAAACTTAACAGAAGGAGGCCTAAGTGAGGCTTCAAGAATAGGAGGTTGGTTAATTTTTGCATTTGCAATTATGCAATTTCTTTTTGCTCCATTAATGGGAATTTTAAGTGATAAATATGGCCGTAGACCAATTCTTTTATTGGCCCTTTTGGGATTAGGAATCGATTATATCTTTCATGCTTTTGCTCCATCTATCGGCTGGCTATTTGTAGGTAGAGTATTTGCAGGAATTACGGGTGCTAGTATTACCGTGGCAACGGCATATATTGCAGATATCAGTACTCCGGAGAAAAAAGCACAAAATTTTGGCATGATTGGAGCCGCTTTTGGTTTAGGCTTTATTATTGGGCCTGTTGTGGGCGGTATCGCTGCAAAAGTGAGCTTGCAATTACCCTTCTTAATTGCTGCAGGACTAACCTTATTAAATGTGGTTTATGGCTTTTTTATATTGCCTGAATCCTTGGCGCCCGAAAATCGAAGAGACATTGATTTAAAGAAAGCCAATCCAATCGGTTCGCTAAAGCTAATTAGAAAATATCCGATTGTAGCAGGCTTGATGGTTAGCTTTTTTTTAGTGTATATGGCAAGCCAAGCAGTACAAACAACTTGGACCTACTTTACCATGTTCAAGTTTGAATGGGACGAAGCCATGGTTGGTTATTCCCTAGGAGTAGTAGGCGTTATTGTAGCCATCGTACAAGGTGGTTTAGTAAAATATGCAGTAAAGCTTTGGGGTGAAAAGAAGACCATTTACATCGGTTATGTTTTTTGGATTGTCGGCCTCATATTATTTGCTTATGCTACGAAGGGATGGATGTTATTTGCGTTTTTGTTGCCTTACTGTTTAGGAGGTATCGCTTCGCCAACTTTGCAAGGTGTCGTTTCTAATCAAGTAGCTGACAATGAGCAGGGAGAGCTGCAAGGAGCCATGACAGCATTAATTAGTTTATCATCTATTATTGGACCTTTGGTGATGACGAATCTATTCTACCAGTTTACCCAAGATGATGCGCCTTTTCAGTTTGCAGGTTCGCCATTTGCAGTTGGTGCTGTATTGGTGTTGGTGAGTTTTATTCTTTCTCGTAAGTCATTGACGAAGTTGTAAATAATGGCTTTCGATTGACAACCTATTTTAATTACCAAACGCCACCACCAATAGTGTTAAAAAGTACGTTACGGTAAATGCAAAAGCAGGAGCCACCATCCATACACTTAAGAATTTACGAACAGTTTTATTAGAGAATGTCAACTTACGACCAGATTTGGTCATGCTCAGTGCAATAAAGCAAGCTCCATTTAATTGAACCAATGAGCTTGGTATTCCTTTGGTAACAGAGGCATAAAATAGGAGGGAAGCAACGATTACACCAATTAATGTAGCGTAGAACGGAGTGATTTTTACTATTTCTTTTCCGGCTGACCGGGTAATCTTGAATCCGAGCAAATAACTTCCAAAACCAAATAGCGGAGCGGCAATTAGCAAACAAATCATACTTACTGACCACCCATTGACTTCCGTTAGACCAAATTCATTGAATAGGAGAGATGAGATTGGTCCAGCTGCATTGGCTACATTATTTGCGCCTACTGAAAAAGCAACATATAATGAGGATATGATTAAAGCTGTTTTCAATCCTTTATACTCTCGAATGTGCTCAAAATCTCCGTCCAAAGATTTCGTTCTTATATGTGGAAAAACCCACTTTGAAATAACATATGTAAGAGTAAAGCCAACAAAAGGTAAAATGAACCACATGGGGATAATTTCATAAAACAGTTTGTCCGTGTTTAGCTCTCCCAAAGCGGCTGCACCGCCTGCGATGGCTAGTACTGTGGTTTGACTCGTAGATTGAGGCACGCCCATCAAATTGGCGCCAAACAAAGAAATCGCAATAGCGAAAAGGATAACAGAGGTGTAAACTGGTGTAAAGAGTTCAGGTGACAAGATTCCTTCTCCCAAGGTTAAGGATACTTCTTTACCACCTAAGAATGCTCCAATTATTACCATAATGGCAAATAAAATCGGAATCCATCGCTTTTTGATTACGTCTGCTCCATAGGCTGCCGCAAAGGCAGTTGATGTTCCACTCGCGCCCATGTTGATCGCTAAAAATATAGCGATGGCAATTGGTAATCCTATAGCTGAAATGAGTGTTAAAGCGTCCACAATTCGGTTAAATTTCGCACAAATATAGATAAACTATTTAAACCCTATCGGTTTAGTATGGATTAAAGTTGAAAACTACACCATTGCTTTCTAGATCTAACTTACAGTGCTGCTATTTCCAAAATGGA
>CBFHLF010000280.1:0-2213 GCA_965656555.1 uncultured Acidiluteibacter sp.
TTTTCAGCTGAGTAGCGGTATCTTTTAAGTTGATCAGCGCACGTGCATGGCCCATCGTTAGCGTTTTGTCAACAATGGCATTCTGTATTTCTGCAGGAAGCTTTAGCAACCGCAAGTAATTAGCAACGGTGCTTCTCTTTTTTCCTACGCGGTGAGCCAATTCTTCTTGGGTCAGTTTACACTCATCGATTAATCGTTGGTAACTGATCGCTACCTCTATGGCATCTAAATCTGCCCGTTGTATATTTTCAACCAACGCCATTTCTAGCATGGCCTGATCGTTGGCAATTCGAATATAAGCCGGAATTTCTTCCAATCCAGCCAACTGAGACGCCCTGAATCGACGCTCACCTGAAATCAATTGATACTTGTTGTATCCCAATTTACGAACGGTAACCGGTTGAATAATCCCTAAGGTGGCAATGGAGTTGCACAAATCAGTAAGGGCTTCTTCTTCAAACTTGGTTCGAGGTTGAAATGGGTTGGCCTCAATTTGACCAATAGCAATCATTGCTACCGATCCTGCCGCTTCGCTAATCGTCTCTTTCTTTACCTGATTGTTGGTGATGTCGGTTTCATCATTCTCCAATAAGGCGCTTAATCCTCTTCCCAATACTCGTTTATTCTTACTCATCTTCTAAATTGATTACCTTTTCAGATTCGCTAATTTGCGTTAAATCGTTTTTCTGTAAAACTTCGCGTGCTAAATTAAGATAATTGATCGCACCTTTGCTCGATGCATCGTGCATGATTATGGTTTCGCCATAACTTGGCGCTTCTCCCAGTTTCGTGTTTCGCTGTATAATCGTGTCAAATACCATTTGCTGAAAGTGCGTTTTCACTTCCTCTACCACTTGGTTCGATAATCGCAAACGGATATCGTACATGGTCAATAATAACCCTTCGATTTCCAAATCAGTATTTAATCGTGATTGGACGATTTTAATCGTATTCAACAATTTACCCAAACCTTCTAGCGCAAAATACTCACACTGCACCGGTATAATAACCGAGTCTGCAGCAGAAAGTGCATTTAACGTAATAAGGCCCAAAGAAGGAGAACAGTCGATGATAATAAAGTCGTAATCGTCCTTTATTTTAGCCAGCGCCAAACGCATCATCTTTTCCCGATTCGGAAGATTAATCATTTCTATCTCAGCACCTACCAAATCGATGTGCCCCGGAAGAATATCTAAGTTAGGCGATTTGGTGGATAAGATAATGTCTTTCGCTTCCACTTCGTTCACCAAGCATTCGTAGATACTTGTTTTTACATTTCTAGGGTCGAAGCCTACACCAGATGTGGCATTGGCCTGAGGATCTGCATCAATGATTAGAACTTTTCGTTCCAATACGCCAAGTGCAGCTGCTAAATTGATGGCCGTAGTTGTTTTTCCTACGCCACCTTTTTGATTTGCTATTGCTATAATTTTACCCATTCTCGTTCTGTAAAAATTAAATTGCTATGGTTTCACCAATTGATAATAACTGAAGACGTTTGCCTTTATCTTCAAATGCTTGTATTGCTTTATTGTGATCTATTTTAATCGGAGGGAAGGTGTCATAATGCATCCCAATGACCTCCTTGCACTTTATAAAATCAGCCGCGATTATTGCGTCGCTAATTCCCATGGTAAAGTTATCACCAATGGGCAAGATAGCAACATCTAATTGTTCTAAATCGCCGATTAATTTCATATCATTTGTTAAGGCGGTATCTCCGGCATAGTACAGGGTTTTTCCTCCTGATCGGATAATGTACCCGTTAGGGTTTCCACCATAACTACCATCTGCAAAACTGCTAGAATGTGCTGCAAAAACGGACTTTATTTCTCCAAAGTCAAAGGAGAACTGCCCGCCTGTATTCATGGGGTGTACATTTTCGATGCCTTTGTTTTTTACCCATTCTATAATTTCAAAATTGGAAATTACTTTAGCGCCAGTAAGTTTGGCCAATTCGATTAAATCTGCCGTATGATCCATGTGAGCATGCGACACGACAATGTAATCAGCCGCTATGTCCTTAAGTAAAATATCATTTGCCAATTCATTGGGTTGTATAAACGGATCAAAAACAATTTTACTGTTTGCTAACTCGATTCCGAAACAAGAATGACCGAAGTATGTTATTTTCATGACTCGAGGAATTTTTAAGTGAATATAAAGGCGTTCGGTCTGTTAAGTAGTTGTTATTGTCTATTTTCGCACCTCGT
>CBFHLF010000281.1:0-2205 GCA_965656555.1 uncultured Acidiluteibacter sp.
GCGCCTTTTATTTTTACGAAAGAAGACATGAAAAAAGAGGATTTCAATATTCGAACGATTGCTGATATCAGCTGCGATATCGATGGACCTGTGGCTTCTACCGTCCGTCCTTCTACCATCGCTGATCCCATTTATTACGTAGATCGAATGACTGGTCAAGAAACAACTGAATTCACAAAAGACACTATTACAGTGATGGCGGTAGACAACTTGCCATGCGAATTACCAAAAGATGCTTCGGAAGACTTTGGTGGTGAGTTAATCAAACATATATTGCCCAACTTAATCGGCACCGATAATGACCGAGTAATTTATCGAGCTACTATAGCAGAGCGAGGTGAGTTAAATGATGAGTACGAGTACTTACAAGGTTACCTAGACGGTGAATAATCACTAGCTAGCTATCCTGTTACTAATTGCTTGTCTCACAAGCCTTATTCAGCATATGACATTTGGTCGCTTCTATTCTTTGATTAAAATTGATGGAGTAGGAGCGGCTTTTAAAAGCTCAATTCCTTCAAGCCTTTGATAGTTTTTTCAGGATGTTCAGAACCGAAAACATAACTTCCTGCAACCAACACATCAGCACCACATTCTACGAGTTTAGCTGCATTTTTATTGCTAACTCCACCATCAATTTCTATTAAAGCGCTGCTGTTCTTTCGAGTAATTAGCGCTTTTAGATCTTTGATCTTTTGATACGTGTTTTCAATGTACGATTGCCCGCCAAATCCTGGATTAACCGACATCAAACAAACCAAATCAATATCTTGTATAATATCCTCAAGTAAGTGAATCGGTGTATGCGGGTTTAATGCAACGCCGGCTTTCATGCCTTCTGCTTTTATTGCCTGAACCGTTCTGTGTAGATGCGTACATGCTTCGTAGTGGACCGTTAAAATATCCGCTCCTGCTTGTTTAAAGTCTTTGATGTACTTATCAGGTTCCACAATCATTAAGTGGACATCAAATGTTTTTCTTGCATGTTTCTTGATTGCACTAATTACTGGGAGACCAAATGAGATGTTGGGAACAAAAACGCCATCCATTACATCAATATGGTAAAAGTCTGCTGAACTGTTGTTAATCAATTCGCAAGCTGGTAATAGGTTAGCAAAGTCTGCTGAAAGAATAGAGGGAGCTACTAGGTGGGCCATGTGTTTTTTTTGTAAAGGTACTATTCCGCAAGTAAAAATCCCTTCTCAAAATGATTTGAAAAGGGATTTTATATTAGCCTAAGTATACTTTTAGATTCTTGCAGCGGGTATTCAATCGAAGTCGCCGAATGGCTTTTTCCTTGATTTGTCGAACACGCTCGCGTGTTAAGTCGAATACTTCTCCAATTTCTTCTAATGAAAGCGGATGTTTATCAGCCAACCCAAAATACAACCGAATTACATCTGCTTCTCGAGCAGTTAAGGTAGTTAATGTTCGCTCGATTTCGTTTTTTAGTGATTCCCTTAGTAGAATATGGTCAGGGCCTGGAGTAGAATCATTGACCATTAGGTCAGACATGTTGCTACTGTCATCATCAGAAGATACGGGAGCATCAATACTCACATGTCTTCCCGAGTGACGGAAGTTTTCATTTACATCTCTGGTGGTTAAGTCCAATACATCGGCAATTTCATCGTGAGAAGGTTCGCGCTCATATTTTTGCTCTAATTCTGAAAATGCACGTTTTATTTTATTGATGGAGCCAATTTTATTTAGTGGTAGACGCACAATACGAGCCTGTTCTGCTAATGCTTGTAGAATGGATTGTCTAATCCACCATACGGCGTAAGAAATGAACTTAAAACCCCTGGTTTCGTCGAACCGTTGAGCTGCTTTGATCAACCCCAAGTTTCCCTCATTAATTAAGTCTGGTAGACTTAATCCTTGGTTTTGATATTGCTTGGATACAGAAACCACAAATCTCAAATTTGCTTTGGTTAGCTTTTCTAAAGCTGCATTATCACCTTGCTTGATTTTTCTTGCTAGTTCAACCTCCTCGTCCGCAGTTATTAACTCTACTCTGCCTATCTCCTGTAAATACTTGTCAAGAGAAACCGTTTCTCTGTTGGTGACCTTTTTAGTGATTTTTAATTGCCTCATGAATGAAGTTAAATTTTAGTTAGTACTAATCGGTCTCGAAAACGAAATCCCATAAATTTAACGAAAATTAACGCTCAAAAATCATGCGTACGTATTTTATGCAAAAAA
>CBFHLF010000282.1:0-2197 GCA_965656555.1 uncultured Acidiluteibacter sp.
TGAGAATTTTATTTCACAACCATTCAAAACGCTTATATACCCAAAGGAAAAATTCATTGCCAAAAGTAGCTCAGGAAATTCTATCAATATTATTAATGCATGTAAAATGGCCAAAGAAAAAGGAGCTATTGTTATTTCTTTTTCAGGGTTTAAATCACATAATTCGCTTAGATCCCAAGGGGATTTTAATCTCTGGTTGAATAGTGAGCATTACGGGCGAGTAGAAATTGGCCATTCATTATTATTACACTACATCACAGATAACTTATCAATTAAGAAATAAATATTCTTAATTTTTTTTTTATAAACTTCCGCTAGTTGGGTACGGTATCAAAGCAAGCAAGTTGGTCTACGTTTTTAAATTACTTTGGTGTAGCCATAGGTTTTTTGAATGTAGCCTACTTTATGAATAACTGGTTCACGCCTGAGCAGTTGGGCCTAAGGAACTTTATACTTGATATAGCTATTGTTGTATCCCAGTTCGCCCATCTAGGCACATTTAGGAGCCTAATTAAATTTTTTCCCTTTTTTAATAGAAATGCAGAAGGAAAGTATGACAACGGACTGCTTTCAATAGGTCTAATCGTACCTCTAATAGGATTTACTTTTTTTGCCCTCATATTGTTGCTCTTTAAGTCGGCGGTACTTACAAAGTTTAATGGACCAACTACTTTATTCGAACAGTTTTATTGGGCTTTATTTCCAATGTCTTTTCTTTTGTTGTATAATTCGTTATTGGAGAGTTATCTTCAAGCTAGATCATCGACAATCTTTTCCGCTTTTCTTAAGAATGTTTTCAATAGAGTTGTAGTTACCATGTTGTTGGTATTGTTTTATTTTTCAGTAATCGACTTCTTTTGGTTCATGGTTTACTTTTTGTTGAGTTATGTGCTTAGCATTGTGTTGTTTATTAGCCACTTAATATATAAAGGAGAATTTTCACTAAAGTTGAACCAAACCTTTTTTGCTAAGCGAGTACGTAGAATCTACTTTACATATAGCTCATTTTCTATATTAGCAGGAATATCTTCGGCACTTATAAATAAAGTAGACGCCATTATGATTGGCTTTTATCTTGGTTTAGCGTCTACCGCTGTTTATACCAATGCATTTTATATTAGTTCTCTAATTTACATGCCTGCTGATGCCATTAGTAAGATTTCATTGTCAATGTTATCTGGTTATTGGAAAGAAAAGAAGATGGACAAAATTGATGAGCTATATAAAAAATCAGCGCTTAGTCAAATGTTAATAGGTGGAACACTCTTCATTCTTTTATGGTCGAGCGTAGACAGCTTTTACCTTATACAAAAGGATATTTATTCCTCTGGTAAAATTGTGCTGTTATTATTAGGGTTGTCAAAAGTTATTAATATGTCTTTCGGGTTAAATTCTCAGATTTTAAATATCTCTAAATACTACCGCTTCGATACTACAACAAGTATTTTGCTTGCTTTAATTACTGTGTTTACTAACTGGATGTTTATTCCTTATTTTGGTATAAATGGTGCGGCATTTGCCACATTAATTTCCATAATTGGATTTAACTTGATCAGATTCTTTTACGTCTGGAATAAGTTGAAGATTCAGCCATTCTCTTTCCAAACATTAAAAGCCTTAGCCATTCTGCTTATTGGGTTCGTGCTTGGACAAGTCTTGCCTGAACTGGATAATGCTTTCTTCGATATGGTTTATCGCAGTATAATTATCGTTTTGGTTATTGGAGTTCCGACTATTTACTTTGAAATTTCTGAAGACCTCAATAGCTTTTACCTAAAGGGTCTGAAGCGATTGAAAATACCGAGTTAAGAAGTAGTTTCTAAAGTTGCCTTATCTTCGAATGTTTCTTTTACTTTTCGGATTGATCCCGCCTGCTGAATACTAGCATTTAATTCGAATCCAATGAGTAGCACCAGGGAATTAAAATAAATCCAGAGCATCACAACTATTAGGGTTCCAATTGACCCATAAATTTTATTGTAGTTGGCAAAATTATCTACGTAGAAGGCAAACCCTACAGAAACGATAAGTACTAGAAAAGTTGCTAATGTAGACCCTGCGCTAAAAAAACGCCATTTCATTGATCGGTTTCCACCTAAATAATACATAAATGAAATAGCAAAAAAGCACAAAAGCATGATGATTAACCATTTTCCTAAGATGAGTAAAATAGCTCCAATAGAGTTGGACTCTTCTA
>CBFHLF010000283.1:0-2192 GCA_965656555.1 uncultured Acidiluteibacter sp.
GGTCTCGAAAACGAAATCCCATAAATTTAACGAAAATTAACGCTCAAAAATCATGCGTACGTATTTTATGCAAAAAATAATTAGTCAAGAATTGGTTCTAGTTTGGTCTACGAATTCAACCGGTGGATAATGCTATTCTATTCAGCCGCATTTTGTTTTCTCCACCGACGAAGAAAGAGTTTAGCGAGATGAGTAGTTTTTGGAATGATGATAGTAACCTACATCAACTTTTACTACAAAATTTAGACAAAAAAAGAGGCTAACCATAGGTTAGCCTCTCATTAGATTTTCTAACATAACTATTTGCTAGTTTCTTCTTTCTCTGGTTTTGGCAAAAGCGCTTTTCTAGAAAGTTTTAGTTTCTTCGTTTTTGGATCGATTGCAATTAATTTCACCTCTACGATTTCACCTTCTTTCAATTCGTCTTCTACTTTATCCACTTTTTTATGAGCGATTTCAGAAATATGTAATAAACCATCCTGTCCAGGAATCACTTCAACGAAGGCTCCAAATGCAACGATAGATTTTACTTTTCCTTTGTACACTTCTCCTACTTCTGGTACTGCAGTAATCGCTTTAATTCTTGCAAGCGCGTCTTTAGCACCATCTCCATCTGTAGAAACGATATCAATTACTCCTTTTCCATCCACTTCTTCAAGAACGATAGTTGTTCCTGTTTCTTCTTGGATTGATTGGATAATTTTTCCACCTGGTCCAATTACAGCACCAATCATTTCTTTTGGAATACTAATTTGAATGATACGTGGAGCGTTGGCTTTGTAATCTTCTCTTGGAGCTGATAATGTTTTCATCATTTCTCCTAAGATATGCATACGACCTTCTTTAGCTTGATTTAATGCTTGCTCTAGGATATCATATGAAAGTCCTTCCACTTTTATGTCCATCTGACAAGCAGTGATACCATCTTTGGTTCCAGTTACTTTAAAGTCCATGTCACCTAAATGATCTTCATCACCAAGGATATCAGAAAGTACAGCGAAATCGCCATCTTTTCCACTGATTAATCCCATAGCAATACCACTTACCGGCTTCTTGATTTTTACTCCGGCATCCATTAGTGCAAGTGTCCCTGCACAAACAGTGGCCATAGAAGAAGAACCATTAGATTCTAAGATATCAGAAACCACTCTTACGGTGTAAGGGTTTTCGTTTCCTGTTGGGATCATTGGCTTAAGCGCTCTTAATGCTAGGTTACCGTGTCCGATTTCTCTTCTACCGGGTCCTCTGTTTGGACGAGATTCTCCTGTAGAGAATGAAGGGAAGTTATAGTGCAAGATAAATTTATCAGAACCTTCAAATAGTGCTGCATCGATGCGCTGCTCATCTAATTTCGTACCTAATGTAACTGAAGTTAATGATTGCGTTTCTCCTCGTGTAAATACAGCAGAACCATGAGATCCTGGTAAGTAACCTACTTCTGACCAAATAGGACGAATTTCCGTTGTCTTACGACCATCTAAACGAACTTTTTCTTTCAATACTGCATCTCTAACTGCTTCTTTTTCTACATCGTGGAAGTACTTCCCGATTAAAAAGCCATTTTCAGCTACAGTCGTTTCATCAAGTGTAGCAACAAAGTTCTCTTTTACTTCTTTAAATAAACGAGCTCGCTCGTGCTTATCTGCCAATCCTTGCTTTGCAATATCATAACATGGCTGGTAGCAAGCTGATTCGATTTGCTTTAATAGGTCTTCGTTGCTTTTTTCGTGGTTGTATTCACGTTTTACTTTCGCTTTTTCTACTTGAGCAGCTAAAGCGTTGATTCCGGCTAATTGCTTTTTGATTACTTCATGAGCAATTTTGATTGCTTCAAGCATTTCTGCTTCAGAAACTTCTAGCATTTCACCCTCTACCATTACTACGCTATCTTGCGTTGCAGCAACCATAATGTCGATATCTGCAGTTTTAATAGCTTCAAAGGTTGGGTTGATTACCCAGTTGCCATCAATACGTGCAACTCTTACTTCTGAAATAGGGCCATTAAATGGTACATCAGAAACAGCAAGAGCAGCTGATGCTGCTAAACATGCCAAAGCATCTGGTGTGGTGTTTTGTCCTGCAGAGATCAATGATATTTGAACTTGCGTATCTGCGTGATAGTCGCTAGGGAATAATGGTCTAAGCGCTCTATCTACTAATCGACATACTAATATTTCATAATCTGATGGACG
>CBFHLF010000284.1:0-2176 GCA_965656555.1 uncultured Acidiluteibacter sp.
AATGCGGCTATCGTAAGAATCGGTATCAAAAAGAGCATATCGCAATGAAAATGAAAAAGGACTTCCTAAACTCTTGTAGGATACATCTTGGTATACGAGGTATCCAAATTCTTTTGGTTGTTCTCCCTGCTGATATTGAGAGAATTCAACTCTACTGTCAATATCCCATGCTTTATTAATTCGGTAACTGATGTTATAGCGGTAAGCTTGTTGTTTTTCATTGACTACAAGGTCTAATTTTTCACCTTCATCTCTATAGCTTGCACCTCGCTCTCGGGTTCTTATTCTACCATACATGCTGAGTTTTTTATTCGGACTGTAGGTCACTTGAGCTAAATAACTATAACCATTTGATGGTCCATCAGCTTGAAACCTTAACCACGGAAAAACAAACCGATCAAAATAAGCAGAAATAGTAATGGACTTAAACGGTTTAGCATTGATTCCCATGAAAATACCCTCTTCATTGCTGTTGGCTGTGCTTTCGCCAATAGCATTGCTTTCAAAAGCTTTAAAATCACGATCAAACTTTCGCTGTTGAACTGCTAAAGATAGCTTGGGATCCAAGTAAACCAGTAAACCATTGGTCATGGCTATTCCGCCATCAATGGAGTGGCTAACTTCTCCAAAAAAGTTAAAGTTTTTATAGATATAGTTGTAATCTAGCCCCACATTGGTGTTCTCATTTCCTAATCGGCTAAATTGATTATAAATCCTAGATGTTGGTCGAAAATCACCTTCTAGCTCACTTCTAGCTGCTGTTATTCCTATGTTCAGGTTTCTTTTTTTGTAAGTTAAGTGCGTTCCGTAATACGTGCGCTCAATTCTATTTTTATTTTCTAACTCATTAGGGGTTCTGTGAAATCCCGATTCTCCAAGTGAGGTAAATACCAATATTTCTTGATCGTCTATGGTATCGGTGACATTGGCATCTACTTTATTTCTAGAATAAAAGGCGGTAAGTTCAAAATGTCCTTTTTGAAGCGTAATTCCCCCACCACGCATAAAACGGTCTTCCTGTACAGAAGTGTATGGTCTTAAGCCTCTCGCACTTCGTTTGATTGTTTGTAAATCAGCAGTTTTACCAAAAGCTAAACCAGACCAAAAGGTTAACCCTTGACCAAACTGAGCTTGAAAGTCTCCCAAAGCCAATTCTTTTACTAAACCAAAGTTTTGTAGATAGAGGTGACCACTGTAAAAGTCGAAACCATCTTTTTGTGTCCCTTGAAAAAACTCTTCTCCTGGATCTTTTTCTGCTGTAAAACCAGCACTCACATTATTACTGTAGGTAAATTTATACCTCGTGTACAGCCTGTCCTGGCTTCCAAGATAGCGCGCATTTTTATTCGATTCTAGCTCCTCAGGTGAAATGTCTGAAAATCCCTCTTGCTCTTCTAATATTCGGGTATAGCGCATAAACAATTGGTTGTCTCCATCATTTATGATTTCTCTAAAACTAACATTTGGGGAGTCTAAATTGCTGTTGACGCTTACAAATGGCAATATCAATTGAATGGTTTCCCTGTCAAAACCTTTTACCGTTTGCAATTCCTCTAAAGTGAAGAGGTTGCCGTGTTGCTCTAGATGGGAGAGTAGGTTGTTGATTAAGATATCATTGATTAACCCCAACGTTTGCAACTCTTCGTAGTCCGTTCTGTTTAGATTGATTGGTTTACGGTAATAAAATTCCAACTGTTCAAAAAGTGTAGTGTAGTCAGCTTCACCACTTTCATTATTATCTAATAAGAATTCAATTCTTGATTCTACAATTAGGTTCTTTTCCCGTTCGATATCGGTAGTTTGACCAAAGGAGCTACTTCCTATGGATACGCTTAGAATGAAAAGTAAACACCTAATTCTTAGCTGCATTAATCAAATGTGTAAGCCAATGAAACTAATGGAGAAAAACCCAGGTTTGAATCAAAACTCGAGGCAAAATCCAATTGAAAATCACTTAGATATAATCCGAACCCAAACGTGCTTAAAGTAGGCTTATTTGCTATTCCAGCTCGTAAATAGAGAATTTCAATGGCCTGATATTCTAACCCTAAATGTAGACTAGGATCATAATCGATGTCTTTGTTTACCTGCAAACTTGTTCGTAGTTTTTTAGAAAACTCATAGTTTAATCCCAACTGTATTTCTGTTGGCAGTCGGTCCTCTGATTCCTCCGTTA
>CBFHLF010000285.1:0-2164 GCA_965656555.1 uncultured Acidiluteibacter sp.
ACAGCAGTTTTCTCTTTTTTTGGCATAAAAAGGCTTGTTTGTGCATAAAAACAACAAAAATAAGTAGTTCTCCTAAATCAATAGGCAATTCGCCTAAATAGCTAAGACTTATTAGTTATACACCTTATTGCTAAGTTACTTTGCAAAAAATTAAACTCATATGTTATGGATAAAATCTCTTACAAATTTTTCTCAGTTGTTGTGCTACTATTTTGTACACTCACTGCTTTTTCTGCACACTTTAGATACGGAGACTTGTATTGGCAAGTAGATCCTTCAGATCCAACTGGACGAACAATAATTTTTACAGCAAATACAGCTTGGACTTCAAGTGGCACACCAAGCTTGACATATAAAAATTTATCTACGAATGCATCTGGAAGTATTGGTAGTATGTCGAGCTCATTAACATCTAATGTTGGTGCAAATTACTACACGCATAGTAAGACGTTTACCTTTCCATCAAATGGTAATTATGAGGTCTATTATTCAGGAGGAAATAAAATATCTATGCAGAATAATAGCCAAGGTAATTGGTATGTGTTCACCAAGGTCACAGTAGGGAATAATAATAACTGCCCTGTATCTTCTCTTCCTGCGGTTGTAAAAATGCAAAAAGACAGATCGAATGTTAGTGTATTTGTACCTGCAAATGATCCTGACGGAGACCCATTAACCTACCGTTTAGCAACATCTACTGAGTGGGGTGGAAATACACAACCATCGGGTTTAGCGATTAATTCTTCAACTGGTGAATTAACTTGGAATACAACCGGATTTACGCAAGGTCATATCTACAATGCAGCTGTTATCGTATCAGATAACAAAGGAGCTGAATTGATGATTGATTTCTTGATTGAAATTACGCAACAGTCAACTGCTCCCCAATTCGATTATAATGTAACGCCGAGTAATGGATTTTCATACGACATATCGCCCGGGCAAAATGTTTCTTTTAACATTAGAGCGACAGATGTAGATCCATTGAGTTCGGTTAAGATTTCTGGTTCAGGATTACCAACAGGTATTTCTGTATCTCCAGCTTTTGGATCAACCAATAATCCTATTCAGCACTCATTCTCATGGACGCCATCATCTTCACAAAATGGGCAATATGTATTCAACTTTATTGCTGAAGATAACATTGGGGTGCAAACTTCTACTTCAGTAAATGTAAATGTATCGTTGAAACCATCTTTTGATGTGCCTCCTACGCCTGCCGAAGGGGTACACATGGTTGTGGATCCTGATTCAACGTTAACATATACAGTTCAAGTTTCTGATCCAGATACTGCAGACAGAGTAAGAATCAGAAAGCTACAAGGAAAAGATATGATGGGGAATAAGACTCCAATTTACTCAGGAGTCAACTTTTCTATTGATTCAACGGTATCAGGAAACCCTGTATCAGGTGTATTTTCATGGACACCGGTAGCTTCACAGTGGGGACATCGTCATGTTTTTTACACTGCTGTTGATACATATGGACAGACTAAAGTTCATGAAATGAGTCAATTGGTAAACACTCCACCAGTTTTTACTTCTATTGCTTCAAAAACAGTAGTGGTAGGAAAGCCTTTTACCCATACCGTTACTGTAGCAGATCCTGATACTGCCTATGGTGACCACATCGATATTATGGGTGTCTCTTTATTGCCATGGTTAACATTAACGGACAATTCTGATGGAACGGCTACATTAACAGGTACGCCTCCATCTACTGCATCAGCAACTACAATTGTAAATATTCAGGCTGAAGATATGCATCATCATGAAGATCCTAGAGGTGTTATTTTACAGAATTTAATTCTGAATGTGGTTACATGTAATGTATCGGCATCCATCTCTGCTCAAAGCAATGTAAGTTGTAACGGTTTATCAGATGGCTCAGCAACAGCATCTGCAACAGGCGGAACATCACCTTATACTTTTGTATGGAGTAATGCAGCAACAACAGCAAGTATTACTGGAGTAACCGCAGGAACATATACCGTAACAGTATCTGATGCCAACTCTTGTACGAGTACATCAAGCGTAACGATTACTGAACCGACTGCATTAGCAGCATCATCAGTTGTTAATGCAAACGTGACTTGTAACGGGTTCTCGAACGGAGGAGCAACAGCAAGTGCAACAGGAGGAACCTCACCTTATACCTACTCTT
>CBFHLF010000286.1:0-2160 GCA_965656555.1 uncultured Acidiluteibacter sp.
TATTGTTTGCTGTTTGGACGAGAAGTGGGTCTTGTGTTAGATGGCTCAGGTCGCAATTCTCGACGTGCATTGTCTGCATCGGGCCTAGAGGTAGATCGAAGAGATTCTGTTGCATTTGTTGCATTCGGATTATTGATTTTGCCGCTATTACCTCTAGTTTTAGGGTTGCTCTCAGCTCTGCTACCACTTCTGTATGGAGAGGAGATTCCTCCACCTCGTGGTCCGTAATAGATGTTGTTTGAACGACCAAAGCCATTATCAAAGCTATTACCACCATAAAATCCATTGTTAAAACCGTTATTGTATCCTGCCCAATAAGCATTATTCCAACCGAAGCCATTATTCCATCCCCATGGGTTATATCCAAAGCCTGAATTCCATCCCCAAGGATTGTAAGGGTTGTATCCAAATCCGCCACCAAATCCAATACCTATACCAATACCGACATTCCATCCACCCCAAGGGTTGTAGAAAGGGTCGTAAATGCTCCCGCCTATAAATGCTGGATTCCTATTGTAAAAAAATGGATCGACAAAAAATGGATCATAATAGCTCATGCCCATTCCTACTGTTGGTCCGTGAAATCTTCTTAAACGAGCCGCGTATTCATAATCGTAGTAGTCATCGTACTGAAATTCTTCGGGTTCGGTTGGGTTGGTGTAATTGTTTTGATCAATGGGTTCTTCTAGTGCATAGTCATCGGCAACATAATCATTTGAGCCGGCCGGAGCAGTATATTGACTGTTGCTCTGCTCAGGCGCAGACGAAGGAGCCGTTGCTCTCGGGATATCATTGGCTGAATAATAAATGTCATCATAAGCAGATAAAGTGCTCGATGCCTGAAACCCGCTTGTGCAGGCAGTTAAAGAGCCAATTGCGATAAGGTAGATAAATTGATGATACTTTTTCATAATATATTGATTTTTTGGGCGATAATTGTCTCTTATAAGAATCGATAAAACGGTTATAATTTCTTTATTTTTGCGCTTTATCACACTTGAAAATATCAAATACTGTACCAATAATTATGGCAAAAAATTTCACCTCAAGAAAAGAAAATTATTCGCAATGGTATAACGAAATAGTTTCCAAAGCAGACCTCGCAGAACACTCAGCAGTAAGAGGGTGTATGGTCATTAAACCTTATGGATACGCCATTTGGGAAAAAATGCAAGCGCAGCTCGACAAAATGTTCAAAGATACTGGACATGTAAACGCTTATTTTCCGCTGTTTGTTCCCAAAAGTCTTTTCGAGGCAGAGGAGAAAAATGCAGAAGGATTTGCTAAAGAATGCGCAGTAGTAACGCATTACCGCTTAAAGACAGATCCAGAGGATGCTTCGAAATTAATTGTAGATCCAGAGGCAAAATTGGAGGAGGAGCTGATTGTACGTCCTACTTCCGAGGCTGTAATTTGGAATACCTATAAAGGTTGGATTCAATCATATCGAGATTTGCCTATTTTGGTTAATCAATGGGCTAACGTAGTTCGATGGGAGATGCGTACGCGATTATTTTTGCGAACAGCAGAGTTCTTATGGCAAGAAGGACATACCGCTCATGCCACTAAAGACGAAGCACTAGCGGAGTCTCGTACCATGCTAGATGTGTACGCTGAGTTTGCGGAGAAATTTATGGCCATGCCGGTGGTAAAAGGATTAAAAACGGAGAGCGAACGATTTGCAGGAGCAGAAGAAACCTTTTGTATAGAAGCCATGATGCAAGATGGGAAAGCATTGCAGGCAGGTACATCTCACTTCTTGGGTCAGAATTTTGCAAAAGCATTTGATGTAAAATTTGCCAATAAAGAAGGAAAGTTAGATCATGTCTGGGCGACTTCTTGGGGTGTTTCTACCCGATTAATTGGTGGTTTAATTATGACGCATTCTGACGATAATGGGTTGGTACTTCCGCCAAATTTAGCTCCGATTCAGGTGGCTATAGTACCTATTTATAAAGGTGAAGAGCAATTGACTACGATTTCAGAAACAGCGTTAAAAATTAAGGCCAATCTAGAAGCTAAAGGAATAGCTGTAAAGTATGATGATCGAGATACGCATAAGCCTGGGTGGAAATTTGCAGAATATGAATTTAAAGGTGTGCCTGTGAGAATTGCTATTGGGCCGAGAGATTTAGAAAATGGAACGGTTGAGGTAGCTAG
>CBFHLF010000287.1:0-2157 GCA_965656555.1 uncultured Acidiluteibacter sp.
GCACCTTGACGCCTGCTTCACTAGCTTCATAAAGCACGTTTGCCATTTCTTCATCGTGAAGGTTATTTACTTTAATGGTCACATAAGCCTCTTTCCCGGCCTTTGCATTCGCAATTTCTGCCCGAACTAGTTTTATAAACTGACGACGTGTATTAAATGGACTCACCAATAAATGCCTAAATACATGACGCTTATAATTATCCTTAAAGAAGGCAAACACTTTTTTTACTTCATTGGTAATTTTAGAGTTTGCAGTTAAAAAAGAATGGTCACAATAGATCTCAGACGTTTTTTCATTAAAGTTTCCAGTGCCGATGTGAGCGTAGTACACGTTTTTATTCGCTTCTTTTCGACGAATCAAAATAATCTTGGTGTGCACTTTTAAGCCTGCTACACCAAAGTTAACGGCAATGCCTTCCTCTTGTAATTTATTCGCATAATAGATGTTCGACTCTTCATCAAACCGAGCTTGAAGCTCTACAATTACCGTTACTTTTTTCCCATTCTTAGCGGCATTGATAAGCGCATTAATCACTTTTGAATTTTTAGCCACCCGATACAGTGTAATTTTGATGGACCGCACTTTGGGATCAATTGCAGCCTCACGCAGCAGATCAATCACATAATTAAACGATTGATATGGATAAGATAAGAGTACATCTTTTTCCTTAATAGCAGAAAATAAGCTCACATGTCTTTCCAAGTATTTGTGCTTGACAGCAGGGAGTGGCTTATACCGCAATCGCTTAGCACCGATAACAGGAAAATCAATAAAATCCTTGTAATTATGATAACGACCACCAGCAACAATATTATCTTCTTCTTCTATCGCGTTATTCGAAAGTAGAAAATCTAATAAATCTTGAGGCATAGCTCTATCGTACACAAAACGTACAGTATCTCCACGTTTACGTGCTTTTATTCCAGACTCTAGCTTTTCAATTAAGCTCACAGAAACATTATCTTCCATATCAAGCTCCTCATCTCGAGTAAACTTAATGGTATACGCCTCTACATGCTCGTACTCAAAAATAGCGTATATCTCTGCTAGACAATAACGAATCACGTCATCCAATAGAATGATAAACTTTTTTCCATCATCTTCTGGCAATAAATAGAACCGAGAAATCACCTGTGATGGAATTTCAATAATGGAATATTGAACATCCTTTTTTGCAGTACCCTCAGCATTAAATAATTTGACGGCAAAATAAATACCCTTCCCATTTAAAGTAGGAAACGGGCGTTTATCCTCTATCATTAGTGGAACTAAGGATGGCCGTACATGATTTCTAAAATAGTTAGTAACCTGTTCTCCTTGCTCAGCAGTTAATTCTGTTTCATCAACCATAAATATGTCTTCAACAGCAAGCTGCTTCTTAAGCTCAACATATGTCTCTTGAAACCGCGCCATTTGATGACGATTAATGCTCAAGATTTCTTTAAGCGTTTCTTTAGGGTCATACCCTAGTAACGGAATCGCCTTCTTTCCATAATCAATCATTCGGCTGATTGTAGCTACACGGACACGAAAAAACTCATCCAAATTATTGGAATAAATACCCAAAAATCGCATGCGTTCTAGTAGCGGAACCGATGAATCCATCGCTTCTTGCAGCACTCTCTCATTGAACGAGAGCCAACTTATTTCCCTATTCTGGTACTCCCAATTTTTCTTTGCCATGGCAATTTGTATAGTGCATGCAAAATAAAATTAAAAATAGATGCAGAGCGTTAAAGCATTATTAATAAAGTATAAATTTTAGAAGAACTTTATACCAACTAAACAAGATTATATAGATACACTAATTGCAAACCGTAATCCATGAACTTTTCAGCTATCACTAAAAACATCACTGTTTAAGTTCCTATAAAAACCTATGGATGGAAAAGACCTCACCATATTATAAAAAACAGGCAATATCATCACACCATCCAACCCAAGGATTCAATTTAAGACTTAACCACATCCTATTAATAGTCAAACCTTACCCCAGATTCACCAACTGCTCCTCCAAAACCGCAATTCGTGCTTTAGCATCGTCCATTTTTTTCTTCTCAACGGCTACAACAGCTTCAGGCGCATTATTTACAAATCGTTCATTGCTCAATTTCTTCTCTACCCCTTTCATAAAGCCTTTGGTGTAGTCCAATTCT
>CBFHLF010000288.1:0-2149 GCA_965656555.1 uncultured Acidiluteibacter sp.
GATATTTTTAATCCTAAAGTCATACAAGCCACTATGGGATCCTTTACACGTGTGTCTGTTTCCTATCAAAACCTAAGCGAATGGCTACCTGCTCAAAAACGCGTAAAATATGGTGCAGTATTGGGTGGAAAAAATTTATATACCACTAACTTCCCGGCTGAAGGAATTTTGTTGTTTGGAAACGAAAGCAAAGGTATTTCTGATGATTTATTGACACTAATTGATCACGAAATAGAAATTCCGAGAAGGGGAGGAGCAGAGTCATTAAATGTGTCAGTTGCATGTTCTATTTTTTCTAATGAAGTAGTTAGGCAAAGTTTTCTGCAATAGCTTTGGCGCATTTTACGCCATCAATCGCAGCTGAAACAATTCCACCTGCATATCCTGCGCCTTCGCCACAAGGATAAATCCCTTTAACTGAAGTGTGTTCCATAGAGGTTCTATCTCTAGGGATGCGAACAGGGGATGAGGTCCTAGATTCTACACCAACAATCAGTGCATCATTCGTTACATAATTACGCATGCTTTGACCGAAAAGTTCAAACCCCTTTCTTAACCTGGTGGCTATCGGTGATGGTAAGATTTGATCTAGGCGAGTTGGTGTTACTCCAGCTTTATATGAGCAGTCCGGCAAATCCCTTGAAGATTTACCATCTACAAAATCTTTCAGACGTTGTGCAGGTGCAATCTGTCCAATCTTAGTTGCCGTGTCGTTACCTGCCTCTTTGAAGGCAAGCTGCTCCACATATGATTGGTATTTCATCCCACCCAATGGGCCTGAAAATCCAAATTGGTGGTAATCTTTTTCTTCTACAGGTACTACAATTCCTGAATTGGCATAGGGGTTGTTCCTTCTAGACGGTGACCATCCGTTGGTGACAATTTCTCCAGGATCAGTAGCACAAGGCGCTATTATTCCTCCTGGGCACATGCAAAAAGAATACACACCTCTACCATTTACTTGTTTCACGATTCTGTAGGCTGCAGGGGGCAGCACATCATCGCTTGATTGCCCATGATATTGTATTCGGTCTATCAGCTCTTGCCGATGTTCTACTCGAACACCCATGGCAAAAGATTTCGCTTCTACTGTAATGCCTTTACCATGTAATAGCTGGTAGATGTCTCTTGCAGAATGGCCTGTTGCTAGAATTAATTGACTGCACTCAACTTTCTTTTCATGATTGATTTCAATCATTTTTAGCGCACCTTTATCCGTGATGATATCGGTCAATTTCGAGTTAAAGTGAACTTCCCCACCTGCTTCAACTATTCGTTCTCGCATAGCAACTATTATTTGTGGAAGTTTATTGGTGCCAATATGCGGATGAGCATCAACTAAAATATCTGGATTGGCACCATGTTCTACAAATAGGTTGAGAATTTCTTCTACATCGCCTCGCTTTGTGCTACGCGTGTATAGCTTACCATCTGAATAAGTTCCTGCTCCACCTTCGCCAAAGCAATAGTTGGATTCTGGATTCACCGTCTGCTGTTTAATTATAGCTGCTAAATCACGTCTTCTAGCCCGCACATCTTTTCCCCTTTCAAAAATGATGGGCTGAATCCCTCTTTTGAGAAGCGCTATAGCTGCAAAAATTCCTGCCGGCCCAAACCCAATAATTACGGCACTTTTATTTTTGGAAAGTGGAGGAAATTGAGTGTGGATCTCTTCTTCTTCAGGAACTTCGTTTAGAAATACCTCTGCTCTCAAATTCACCTTAATTGATCGCTTTCGAGCATCAATTGAACGCTTCAATAACTTGTACCCTTTAACTTTAGAAGGATGGATTTTTAAACTTTCTGCAAAAAAGGCAGTCAAGTCTTCCGAATTTCTAAATTGGTCAAGACTAATCGTTATGTCAATGATATTCTTCAAATTGAATTGTATTAATGGTGAGATTTTAAGTGTTATAGCTTAGAATGTTCAAAACTACTTGTTAAATTATTTCGGTTTCATTGGAAATTGAAGTTTTTTTGCACTTTAAAATTAAACCCATTTATGAGAAGTATACTCTCTCTAGTTTTCATTACTTTATTTAGTGTAAATTCGATTGTCGCTCAGCAAGATACTGTTAAGTTGATGACTTATAATTTATTGAATTATCGAAATTATAATACCACTTTTTGTACAAACACTAATAATAAC
>CBFHLF010000289.1:0-2136 GCA_965656555.1 uncultured Acidiluteibacter sp.
AGCTAGATGATATGCAAGTGGGGGATGTGTAAATTCTTGTATATTTAAGCAACATGAAGAATAGTATTTTTCTTATTTGTATGCTTTTAACTTTTTACGGTGGATTTGCACAAGTTAACGTTAGTTCTGTTATCGTTGATGGTAAGAATGAACCACTACAATTTGTAAATATTTCTGTTAATTCTACTGTGAAAGGAACGTACACCTCTAAGAGTGGGGCTTTCAGTTTAGGTGGGTTAAAAGAGTCAGATACGCTCAAAATAAGTAGTATTGGTTATGAAACTAATATACTCTTGGTAAATCAGATTTCTGATACTATTCGACTTGAAGAGTTAGCTACGACTTTACAGGAAGTAGAAATAAAGGCAGAATATCAATACGAGCAGATTGGGATAAAAAAATGTAAAATTCAGCCAAAAGGTTATGGTGATTTATTAGGTTGGATAACAGGAATTGTTTTGAAAGAAGTTCCAGGAGGTTATTTGGATAATGTGGAAGTATATGTGAGGCGCCCTGAGCAAAATCCTCGAAATCAATTTTTATTGAGGGTTTATACTATCAACCCTGTAAGTGGATACCCGGAAACAAGTTTATTAAATGTGCCTCTGGAAATTACTTCTTCTAAAAGGGGTTGGGTTAAGTTGGATATGTCAGATTATAAAATCAGAGTTAAAAATACGCTATTTATAGGAGTTGAGAATACTCCAAACTATAATTATGAAGGAGAATTAGCTTTAGATAGTGTCGGTTTGGCAAATACAAAAGAAGATCTAGCTAAAATTGGAATAGGCAGAATAAAGGATAATGATCTACTCTCTTATTGTTGGGGAAGACCACAAGTAGAGTGGCAAATCTTGAATTTCGAGGATTCTTTTTATAGAGGATTTGATTTTGTACCGATGATTAGAGCAACTGTGAGGTATTAGATTTGTTACAAAGGCCTGAATGATTGTTGTTGCTTTTTAATTGGCGAATGATTCATCATTTTCTCCTAAATTTGAATCAACCTATCCAAATTAGCTTATGCCACTCGATAAACTGCTTCGTATACTAGGAATTATAATGATGGTGTTTGCTTTTTTTAGCGGATTGTATGTAAAAATATCTTCAGAAAATGGAGCATGGGATATCGACAGCGGATACACCTTTAAAATTGGTTTGTTTCTAGTCGGAGCAGCCATTTAT
Source organism: uncultured Acidiluteibacter sp. (assembly GCA_965656555.1). Lineage (GTDB taxonomy): Bacteria > Bacteroidota > Bacteroidia > Flavobacteriales_E > Vicingaceae > Acidiluteibacter. The sequence continues at coordinate 1,186 of CBFHLF010000289.1, forward strand.
TATTTAGCAAGAAAACGAACCAACAAATAAAAGTACATGACAAAGATTGCCCTTATTACAGGAGCTACTTCAGGTATTGGAGAAGCCACGGCTATAGAATTTGCGAAACACAATTATAATTTAATTATTACAGGTAGAAGAGCTGGCAGACTCCTCGAACTTGCAAAGAAAATTACCGAGGAATACGATGTTCAAGTAAAAACCTTGGTTTTCGATGTTCGTGTTAAGGAGTCTGTAGATGAGGTTATTGATTCATTAGAATCAGATTGGAAGAAAGTGGACATATTAGTCAATAATGCTGGTTTAGCTAGTGGTTTAGACCCTATTCAGGATGGCGATGTAGACGATTGGGAGAAAATGATTGATACCAATGTAAAAGGATTGTTGTACGTCTCAAAGAGTGTCATTCCATTGATGATTGCAAATAAAAAAGGGCATATTGTAAACATAAGCTCCATTGCTGGGAAGGAAGCTTACGCCAATGGTAATGTATACTGTGCTACCAAGCATGCAGTAGAGGCATTAACCAAATCCATGCGTATTGATTTGTTAAAAGAAGGGATTCGAGTTTCTTCAGTAAGTCCTGGCATGGTGGATACCGAGTTTTCTCAAGTTCGATTTCATGGGGATACTAAAAGGGCAGAGGATGTTTACAAAGGATTTGAGCCGCTACACGCCGAGGATATTGCAGGAACTATTTGGTTTATCGCATCAAGGCCTGCTCATGTAAATATTAATGATGTACTGATTATGCCTACAGTTCAAGCATCGGCTGTTTATGTGGATAAAGGTTAGACCTTTTGCTTCATCAACAATTCTACCTCTTCGCCAAAATCTAAAAAGGAATGTTGTTCGTTGAGTTGCTCAATCGCTTCTAAAGTGGAAGCTATGAATTCCTGATGTGCATTTGAAGTCGGCTGAAATGGCCGATGCCGGCTACTCGCAACGAGC
>CBFHLF010000290.1:0-2125 GCA_965656555.1 uncultured Acidiluteibacter sp.
GGTTTTCCAGTATAATCAACTTGCTTAACTCGTGCTTTATTTAGGCCTGAATGCGGTGTAACTTTAAATGTATACTCATGAGTACCAGGAACACCTTTACCTCTAACTTCGCCTACCTTTACCCATTTATTCCACCTAAACTGCTCAACGATGTAATCCATTTCGCCAGTTTCATTTGATGTAGACCATTCCAAAACTCCACCTTTGTTAAAATTAATAGCGATAGTATTGAAAGTTGCTTTTGGTTTTAAAACATCAGGATTTAAAACTTCAATTTCGCAATCATTTTTATGCTTAATGGTTACCAATAATGGATCACCTAGTTTCAAATCAAAATTATTAAAATCAATCTCGAAAGCACTTGAATTTAATTCATCCGTAGAAAGCTCTCCGTTAACCGTTACTTCGTAGACACAGAATCCAACTCCTGATCCACCGAATGAGTTCTTGACAACAAGGTTCTTTCCTTGATAATGTCCTTCCACCACAATACTACCTGAGTTGCTTGCAAATGAAGCAACTAAAGCAAATAAAAATAGCGTAGAAATGACAAAACTTTTTTTCATAATACATCGTTTACGATGAGGCAAGAATTAAAGTACAATAATATAAAAATCAGTTCGATTATAAAACTAATTTATTGTATTATTTACCTGACGAACAAACTTTCAGAGCCCCTTCTCGGCCAACTCTTTTGTTATTCATCTCCTTCTTCATACTTTTTTAAAACTTCCTTTAGTTCAACAATTCGTTTTTGTTTCTCGGGGTCTCTTTTAAGTTTTGCAGATTTAGTGAAGTATTGATGCATGGTGAGGAATTTAACTTGTAAATAATCCCAATCTTTCTCAGACTTCAGTTTTCCAAATTTAATTAATTCTTTTTTAAGTGTCTCCGCTTTTGGATAAAAGTCATTTCTCCCTAAATAGTCTAGGTCAGCATCACACATCAGTTCTTCTAAATGACTTTGAGGGTTGTGTGGCACCTTTGTTGACTCTATTAAACGATTTACTAAGTCTATCTGTTCTTGAGTATAACCAAAGCTCGGGAGCATTTCCTTTGCTAATTCTGCGCCTATAGGCTCATTACTTTCATAAGACTCAATAAAACCAGCATCATGAAATAAGGCAGCAGTTTTTAAAAGGTATAACTCTTCACCTCTTATACCCTCCCAAATTGCAAGCCGCTCCACACTTTCGCAAACATCCTTGGTGTGATGTATTCCATGATAATAGAGCCCCTCAGGAAGATCCTGATCCAAGCGTTTAATAATGTACTTTTCAGCATTCCTATAGTTAATATTACTATACAACTTTAGGTTTACATAGTGTTCAAATGCTTCGTTTGGCGTTAATCCATCCTCATTTTCAGACAACTCGGGCTTGATTCCATGCACATAATACATGTCAATTTCTCCCTTATTTTTTGCCGGAATCTTACCTCTATATTCACAAACAAAAAATTCAGCGACGGCTTCATAAGTGGTTCCTGAAATATTTATTTTACCTGCTTCACATGCAGTTTCTAAGCGACTAGCAATATTGACAGTGTCCCCCCAAATGTCGTATGCAAAACGCTTAATCCCGACAACTCCTGCTATAAGATCCCCTGTATGTATTCCTATTCGTAATTCCCAAGGTTCTTCATTATTCATGTTCATTTCAACAGCAGTTTCTATCATTACTTGCTGAATATGCAAGGCTGCCAAAACGGTATCTATAGGATTACTCTTATTTCGAATCGGGAGCCCTCCTGCACATAAGTATGCATCCCCAACAGTTTTTATTTTCTCTATATCGTATTGCTCTGTAATCTCATCAAACTTAACGAAAAACCCATCTAGCTTAGCTACCAAATCCTGCGGTTTATAATGCTCAGCAATCTGAGTAAAACCTTTGAAATCTGTAAACATAACGGTAGCTCTCCGATAACTTCTAGCCTTTGCTCTTCCTCGATTTTTCAGCTCTTCTGCCGTTTCTTTAGGCAGTACATTAAGTAATAATTTCTCGGTTTTTTCTTTTTCTTCCTCTACAAGTCTCTTCTGTACTTCTACCTCTTCTTTTTGTCTAATTATTTCAATTGTACGTTGTTTCACTTGAGATTCTAGTAATTTCTTTTGTTGTCGTAC
>CBFHLF010000291.1:0-2125 GCA_965656555.1 uncultured Acidiluteibacter sp.
TTAAATAATCGGCTTTAGCTTATTTTTCTTTTTAATACTCCATGACTTAACAAGTAACCTATCATTCAGTAAGTCTGTGTTAATGCCTAGCATATTCAGCAAATTTCGATGTTCATTCGATTGGTAAACCGAATGAATTTGAGAAACACCTAACTCTAGCAGCACAGAACATGTTAATAGGCTTGCAGTAATATCATTTTTTATAAACAACAAAACAACGTCTTGCTTCGCTATCTTTAGTGATGAACTATAGAGTTCGCGATTAGTGGCATCTGCGCACATAACTGTATCAAAATCATCACTAAATTCATTAACATTTGTCATTGAACTATCGATAGCAATAACTTCTTCCCCTTGAAAGACCAATTCTTTTCCAAAACCAACAGAAAAGGGATTAATTCCCACAATAAAATATCTCATTTGGTAACTTTCTATTTAAATAAATCTTGTGTTTTTTTCTTTTGTAATCAATTTAGCAGTTTCTTCAACAGCAGTGATAAAAACCTCAACAGGCACTCTATGACCGCCCTCATAATAAGCGTAACTAAACGTACTGTTTAGTTGGGTGTTAAAGTACTTTACTACATCTTGCCCATTTATAACCGTATCTAATTTTCCCAAGTATACATTATTCTTGTTATTATTTAATTTGATACTTTCCACATCAAGCTCTATGGACCGGTTAACTACAGCAGGATTAAATAACACCGTTTGTATATTCAAAGCGCTACCTAATAAATAAGCGAGGTACCCACCCATTGACGAACCAACAATAATATCAGGCGGGTTTGATTTCAGTTTTTCAATTATGGTATTGACTTGCTTAGCGTCTCTGTAATTAATGGTAGGTAGATAGGCCTCTTTAAAATATTCCCTTATCCAACTAATTTTAGGGTTTGCCTCTGAAATAGTGGATTCCAAACCGTGTAAATACGCTATTTTCATTATCGAGGTCTTAAAGTCATTTTCTTTTGGTGGTTTGTTTAATTTTAAAGTTATCCTCTTTTGACTACAAACAAGTCATTTTTTAAGTCAACTAAGTGAAATTACCTAAACTACCTATTCTACGTTTAAGTGATACAAAACACAAAAACGACCTTTAGATTTTATGAAATAATTTGTGCAACTAAGTGAAAATGGGTAATCCCACCTATTTTACCTATTTCTAAAAAGAATGGATTTGTATTTTTACCCCGAAAACTACTTTCTATATGAGAAACATATTCGCATTCATACTCTTCATTACTTTAAGTCTCACTGGGATTTGTACGACCTCACCGGTAAAACTAGATACCGCGCTAATTTATCGCCAGGCAAGAAGTTTAGTTAAAGACCCTCGAATTATACGATCAAGCCAGCTTTTCTTCAATAATATACAACACATCAACGATTCTACTTTTTATTATAACCCTGAAGGCACGCTTCACCTCTTCAAAGTAACAATTGATAGTGCTACTCATGTGGAAAAAATCAGCAAAACCATCTATCATGGTCATAATTTTGGTAGAGACCTCCATTTGCACGATTCTGTACTTTATAGCCTTGGAGGTTCTGGTCTTTTTGGATCAACACCACACTTGCTCTACTTTAATCAGCCGTTGGCAGAATGGCTCATTGCACCAATACAAGGAGTACCGTTAAATATTGGCTCAGTGGTTAGCTCTTGGTTATATGCTGACACCCTTTCCGTGATCTATCATTCGAAACATAAAGACTCCGTTATATATGCCAAAATAAATCTAAAAACAAAAGTTTTTCGGTGCATTGGTGCTATAAAAAGCAGTGAAGTAGAACCTTACAGAATTGGAAAAGGTAATGAGATTTTTAACAATGGAAAGTATGCAATTTGGGAACTTCCACATAGTTCCCTCAATATTCCAAGATGTCGGTACGATATATTTTTGTTACAATACGGGGAGTATTTTAGGGTTGAAGAACTAGAACACTTACTGTGTATAGATGGAAACTCAACCATCTATATTCAAGATGATACGCTAATTTATAGAAATACAGCTGGAGAAGTAAAGAAATATTTGATTGATAATTTAACCATAAATACAAAAACAAATTATTTTGAATTATATCAAACAGCATTTCAAGACAAAAATAAAAGCAAGGATATTGC
>CBFHLF010000292.1:0-2111 GCA_965656555.1 uncultured Acidiluteibacter sp.
AGTTATCTAAGCTATAAATGTCTAGAATAGTATTCAGCTTACCTGAAGGTAATGTAAACGTTGCAGAATCAGCATCGGAAATACTAATTGAACTTGAAAAGGGGATACATTCTTCAGAGTCTAATATACCATCATTGTCATCATCTAAATCTGAAGTATTTGCAACCCTATCATTGTCAAAATCCCTAGAAAAAGTTAAATTGATGTAACCATTACTGCCATAATTATTTGCAGAACCTCCACCACCATCAATACCTGGTGTAATTGTTCCCGAAACAAAACAATCTAATGAGGAATTTAAATAGGATCCGCCTCCGCCAGCACTTCCTGCTGAACCGGCAGATCCACCTCCTGAGTAACCACCTCCTCCACCAGAGTAATTAGGATCACTACCTCCACCGCCTGTAAAACCATTTCCACCATCTGAACCTCCCCAATAGCCTCGATTTCCTCCTGACGCTAAACTAATCCCATCATATAAATTTAAATCAGCTCCTTCTCCGCCAAGCCCTCCATCAAACGTTGGACTATCTTGTCCTGATGAATTTAGTCCACCTCCTGCACCGCCATAACTAGAACCAGAATACCCACCACTTCCGAAATTTCCTCCTAATCCGGGGCCTGTTCCTGTGCCATTGTCTCCGCTAATTGTGGCATTACCTCCCAATCCATAGGTACTTGAGGTATTGTCACCACCACCACCTGCTCCTGCAACCATTAGCAATGTATCATTTAGGTACATCCCTGTACTTCCTCCCCCTCCGGAAGAATATAAGCCAGGTGCACTACTATAACCTACTGCATAGTATAATATATCACCTGCTTTTACAACATAGGTAGCATTAATAATTGCTCCGCTTCCACCTGCAGATCCTAATCCACCTGCACCATCACCACCTTTCATTGCTATTGTTAATAAACAGTCAAAAGGAATTGTGTATGTACCTGTAGGAGCTTTATCATTATTTTGATTTACTCCTTTTGTATTTGTGCCACCTCCCAAGAGAATAGAGAAACTATCACTTGTATCATTTAAATGTGAAAAAGATTCAATTTGTTTAGAAGAATCGACAAAATGAGCTTGTAACTTAGATGGTATTAAAAATACAAAGAGTAATAAAACTACAATGGGTTTTGCAGAATATAATTTCATGAAGTTAATTTTAAGTATGCAGGTACTTTTGGGTGCTGCAAATTTAAAACTATTTTTTTATAAAATGATTATTTAACAAAAAAGCCATTTCTATAAATAGAAATGGCTTTTTTGTTGAGCGGAATATTTATTATTTCACTATAAATCGCTTACTTCCGACATAATCATTATTTAATGTATAATTCATCAAATAAGTTCCTTTTGCCAAATTTAAACCTCTCAGAAGTTCAACTTCATAATTGGTCGCATACCCATCCAACATCACTTTTCGGGTGGTAACCAACTGCCCTTCAAACGTTCGAATAGATAACGACAACTCACCTTTCTCCTCAGAATACAAGTTAAAGAATAGTTGCTCCCCTGAAGTTGGGTTTGGATACAATGCAGATGACTCTACCAATTGAGACATCCCAAATTCTATCGCTCTCAATTCAGAATAAGTGAAATCACCATTAAAATCTGTTTGTTTTAGTCTGTAATACGAAACTCCATTATATGGAGACTCATCAATTAATTGATAATCTAATCGATCTACTGAGTTGCCTGCACCATCTATCTTTCCTACCTCATTAAATGATACACCATCTTTTGACTTCTCAATCGTAAAGTAATCATTGTTGATTTCAGAAACTGTAGTCCAAGTCAATAAAACTGCAGATACCTTTTTCTCTGCATCGAATGAAAGCAAGCTAATTGGCAATGTGGTCGCATTGTCAGTATCTCTCCAATCGGGCTCCAAATCATTGTCTTTATTAGGGTAGCTTGATGCAACTCCAAAATTATTTGTATCATACAAATCGATTAGACCATCATTGTCAGAATCATGATAAAAAGGACTATCAGGGTCTAAGAAGTTAGGCTGCCCATCTAAGTCAGTATCTTCAATCCAGTTTGGAATACCATCGGAATCGCCATCTAATGAGTTATTGTAAAAGTTGGAGTTTCCTCCTGCAGTTAC
>CBFHLF010000293.1:0-2109 GCA_965656555.1 uncultured Acidiluteibacter sp.
CCATTAAAAATAAAATCGACATTTCTCGGAGCTCATACTTTTCCGATGAAATACAAGGCAAACCATCAAGGGTATATTAATGAAATTATAGAAGAAATGCTACCTGCTATAGCGGAAGAAAAGCTGGCAGATTATATTGATGTTTTCTGTGAAAAGGTCGCGTTTTCCCCTGAAGAAACCAATCAAATTATAACGGCAGGAGCAAAACATGGACTTAAAGCAAAGATTCACACCAACCAATTTAACTCCATGGGAGGCATTGAAGTAAGCGTAAAAAATAATGCTATATCCGTCGATCACTTAGAGGTACTAAATGACGAAGAAATTGCAATTTTAAAAGACTCTTCGACCATTGCTACATTACTGCCTTCTGCACCGTTTTTCTTAAGAGATAATTATCCACCTGCTAAAAAAATTATAGCAGCAGGTGTTCCCGTTGCATTAGCAACAGATTACAACCCTGGCTCTACCCCTTCCGGTAAAATGCCATTTGTGCTCTCCTTGGCTTGTATTCATATGAGAATGACACCTGAAGAAGCCATCAATGCTGCAACTGTAAATGGAGCTTACGCCATGGAGGTAAATCAGGAGTTGGGGTCGATTACCAAGGGAAAAAGAGCTAACTTATTTATCACTAAGCCAATTCCTTCCTATGCATACATGCCGTATGCTTTCGGTTCTAATCTAATTGAAACGGTTATTTTGAATGGAAAAATTCAATAATATGAGCTTTAAACCAATGACTGCATCTGAACTCACTGCGCTAATCTCCTTTAGAGAAGGAGAAGTTAAGTTGGGTGAACGGTTGCAAACGATTGATTCACTATCAGTAGAGAATCTTAAGCAAATGGAGGCAAAATTTGTAATCCTAGGGGTTTCAGAAGATATTGGCCCTCGAGCCAATCACGGTCAGGCAGGGGCTGCATCTGCCTGGGAGGCGTTTCTTCCAAAATTTGTGAACATGCAGTCAAACCGATTCTTCAATGGCACAAACTGCATACTATTGGGAGTATTGTCGCTAAATCAAGTAGTTAATTCCTCAAGAGTTAGTGAATTAAGGAGTGCCACAAAAGCAATTGATGAAATGGTCACCGATGTGTTAGATATTATTTACAAGGCAGGGAAAATACCTGTTTTAATCGGTGGCGGTCACAATAACTGCTACTCTTTGCTTAAGGCATTAGCTATAAATAGGCCTCAAAAGCATGCAAACTGTATCAATTTAGATCCTCATGCAGATTTCAGAGCCCTGGAAGGAAGGCATAGCGGAAATGGATTTAGTTATGCTCATTCAGAAGGTTTTTTAAAAAACTACGCTATAGTTGGGTTGCATGAAGGGTATAACAGCGAGGCGATGTATCAGCAGTTGAATGAAAAACAGTTGCATTTTTCCACTTTTGAGTCCATCTTTATAAGAGAAGAGATTTCACTCTCAACGGCAGTTTCAGAAGCCTTATCTAAGGTTAACCAATTGGCATATGGAATAGAGCTTGACTTAGATGCGGTAGAAAATATAGCTTCTAGTGCACAAACTCCATCAGGAGTTGCCGTTACTGATGCTAGAAAGTATCTTCACCTTTCAGCAAACCACGAAAATGCTGCTTATTTGCATTTATGTGAAGCAGCTCCTACTCTATCTCCACGCCCTGATCAAGTTGGAAAACTACTCGCATACTTGGTGACTGATTTCATAAAATCAAAAAACAACCAGTTGACATGAATCAGCTAGTCGAATGTGTTCCAAATTTTAGTGAAGGTCGAAATAACGAGACCATCAAAGCGATAGCACAATCAATTCGGAAGATAAAGGGCGTAAAACTTTTGCATATAGATAGCGGTGTATCGGCCAATAGAACCGTTTATACTTTTGTGGGCAAACCATTAAATGTATTGGAAGCAGCTTTTCAAGCAGTTAAAACTGGTGCAGAATTGATTGATATGCGCAAACAAAAAGGCACTCATCCACGCATGGGAGCCTGTGATGTTTGTCCACTGATTCCCATAAGTGGAATATCCATGGATGAAGTGGTAGAACTCTCTTATCAGTTAGCAGAGCGCATAAATCGAGAACTTGGAATACCCATCTATTTATATGAAAAGAGTACCAAA
>CBFHLF010000294.1:0-2108 GCA_965656555.1 uncultured Acidiluteibacter sp.
TATTAACCCTGATAACCAAGATGAGTTTGTAGAACACATGGTAGCTTCCGGATTAGAGTATACCTTCTTAGGAGCAGTAGAAGGAAAAGAAATGCTTATCGATGGAGAATCATTTGGAACAGTAGCGGATGCGAAACACCAATTTGAAACCGCTTTAGAGAACAGATTGAATAGCTAATTTAGCAGTCAGCATAAAAAAGCAAAAGCATTCTTCCGAAAGGAGGGATGCTTTTTTAATCTATTTCTAAAACTGCAAGGTCTATGTATTCTGGGTCTTCCAGGAAAGAAGTTATCGCCTCTTTTTTTTTACTCAATAATTTAGCTATATCCTTGGTAGACATGTTTCCAGTTCGTAACCAAATAATTTTTGGTGGGTGTCCTTTAATATTTGCAATATCTACAAAGTCAGAGTCAAAAGTTACAATACAGAAAGCGTTTTTTTTTGAGTAATTCCAGATCTCAAAATCGCTTGAGTCAACTAAATCTAAATCTCTAACCTGACCACTTGTCTTGAATTCAGAGGGAAGGAGTTTTAAAATTCTAAATGAGATATTTTGGTCAAAAAGTAGTTTCATTAAGCAACCCTAATCTTACTTTCTTTATTAGCAGCGTATGCTAAACATGCTTTTATGTGATTAGAGGTTAACTCAGGAAAATCCTCAATAATTTCTTTTTCAGACATTCCGTTCGCTAGCCAACTTAAGACATCATATACCGAGATTCGTGTACCCGTGATACATGGTCTTCCAAAACGGATTTTAGAATCAATTGAAATATAATTTTTAAAGTTTACCATACCTCTCTTTTTATTACTTTAAAGTTACAAATTATCTATGAGTTGGTTAGTTTTAAAATTCAATAGAATGACGTCAGTTTTATCAATCAACTAATTCCCTTATCTTTAACCCCTATGGAAGATGTCGAAAAGCATTTAGGGATAAAAGCCTGGGCAGAGGAAGATCGTCCACGAGAGAAATTGCTCTTAAAAGGTAAAACTGCATTGAGCGATGCAGAGTTGATCGCTATTTTGATCGGTTCAGGAAGTCGAGATGAAACTGCCGTAGAGTTGTCCAAACGAATTTTATCTTCTGCTTCCAATAATCTCAATCAATTGGGTAAAATGAGCATTGTTGATCTCCAAAAATTTAAAGGGATTGGTGAAGCCAAAGCAATTTCAATTGCTGCAGCATTGGAGTTAGGGAGAAGGCGAAAAGAAACAGATGCAGTAAAACGAGTTAAAGTTACTGCTAGTTCTGTCGTTTTTGAGAATATGCGTGAAGTAATGGAAGATTTACCACATGAAGAATTTTGGGTCTTGTTACTCAATCGAGGAAATCAAATTTTAGAGCGTGTAAACATTAGTAAAGGTGGTGTCAGTCAAACAGTAGTTGATACCAAAATTGTGTTTAAAATGGCAATTGATAAATTGGCTTCTTCCATCATTTTATGCCACAATCACCCATCAGGAAATTTAAAACCGAGTGAAGCGGATAAACAATTGACTAAAAAAATTAAAGAAGCGGGAAGAATTCTTGATCTTCCGATATTGGATCACCTAATTTTCGCAGACAATACTTACTTTAGCTTCGCAGACGAAGGCTTACTATAAATGATATTAATCTACACCCATAAGAAAACCAACCGAGTGAGCTATACGCTTGACTTGATTTTTAGGCATCTTTTGGGTCTTCAAATTACGGTAACTACCGATAAGGAAAACTTCTTAAAGGAAGAAGGCCCAAAGCTATCTTATACATTTCGGCCGTTAGCGGAGGAGTTTCACCTGACAGCTGTTGATTTTCTTTTTCAGACAGGAATTGCAGAACAAGAATTAAAAGTTTTCGAGGTTGATGGATTACCAGTCTTTTTTAAAACCAAGGACCAATCCATTTTTCCTTTTGACTTATTTGCGCTATCCTTTTATTTGGTTTCCAGATACGAAGAATACTTGCCGCATATCCGAGATCACTACGATCGTTTTGATCCTAAAGAAAGCATCGCGGTAAAAAATAGATTCATTAAACGTCCATTAATTAATCTATGGGTAAACCGATTAAGAGATCGACTATTGGAAGCCTTTCCGCAATTGGAATTCAAGCAACCAACTT
>CBFHLF010000295.1:0-2104 GCA_965656555.1 uncultured Acidiluteibacter sp.
ACCTCTTCTTTTTGTCTAATTATTTCAATTGTACGTTGTTTCACTTGAGATTCTAGTAATTTCTTTTGTTGTCGTACGCGCTTTAGCCTGCTCCGGTAATACCAAAAAATCAGGCCTAAAATAGAAGTTACTATCAGAATTCGAAACAACCAAGTCTCCCAAAATGGAGGATGTATAGTAATCTTTAATGAAATTGGTTCACTCCATATTTCATCACTATTACTTCCTTTCACTTTGAATATATAATCACCTGCATTTAAATTCGTGTAAGTAGCTATACGTGAATTTTCGATATAGACCCAGTCTTTATCAAAACCTTCTAGCATATAGGCGTGGTGATTTTTTTTAGGATTTGAATAATGTAAAGCAGCAAACTCAAATGAAATGACTTTTTGATCATAATCAAGATCAATCTGATTGGTGGAAGAGATGCTCTTCTTAAGCACACCATCTGCCTCTATTGGGACAGGAGCATTAAATAAGTTGAACCCTGTAATTGCCATTTTGGGTGGGTTTCGATTAATCGCTATCTCATTTGGAACAAACAAATTAAACCCATCAATTCCGCCAAAAAACAATGTAGAGTCCTGCGCTTTAAACCCAGAATTTGAGTTGAACTCATTATTCTGTAAACCATCACTTTCTTTAAAATTTGTAATCAGTCCGTTTGAAATTGAATACCTACTCAAACCCTTATTCGTAGAAATCCATAGGTTATTCTGTTCGTCTCCAATAATGGCATTTATAGCATTATTAGCTAAACCATCATCTTCAGAAAATCTATGAAGAGTGTTGGACTTTATTTGAAGCTGATACATACCTGAGGTGGTGGTCCCAAACCAAAGATCATTTTCTGAAAGCCACAGAGTAGTAATAAAGTTGTCTGCTATACTTGGATAGGAGATTCGATTTCTAAATGGGTTAACCCGTTGGGTATGGAAGCTTACAATACCATCTTCAGTACCTAACCAAAGTACTTCCTCTTCGCTTTTTTTAATGCATCGAATTACATTTGCTTTTTCAGCCTGAGAGATGTCTGTTGATTGATCTTGGAACAATGTAATTTTCCCTCCATTTTCCATTCTCAACAACCCGTACCTATTGCCGATATAATACTCCCCATTTTTCATCCTTATGATCGCATACGTTCTGCCCTTATTTTGGGGATGATCGTAGCGAGTAAAAGTATTTGTTGTTGTATCAAACCGTTGAAAACCTTCTTCTGTCCCCAACAGAAAACCTCCTTCAGCAGGTGCAATTGCATAAACTCCATTACTTGAGTGTGAACCTTTCATTGGAGGCTGATAAGTTTTAATGCTATTGGACTCTAAGTCAAATTTCGACAATCCATTGTCTCCGCCAATCCATACTATTGGTAGTGATGAAGAATAGATGGACCAAACTTTACTATTATTTTCTTCTTCTCGTCCTGTAACTACTTGATAGTGATTAAAGTTTTGACGTTCACTATCAAACTTATTAATACCAAATCTAGTTCCTAACCAGAGGATACCAGTTTTATCTGAGGTAATACTTAATACTGTATTAGAGCTAATCGATGTAGATAGATTTGAAGAATGCAGGTACTGCTCAATCTTGCCAGACGAAAGGTCATGTTTAAAAAGACCTGATGAAGCCGTACCAACCCAAAGCGTATTTTTAGAATCAAAATGAAGTGTTTTGGCTAAAGCAGACTCACTAAAACCTTCAGGAAACAAATCCATTAGATAAGTAAATCCGTTGTTTTCGTTAAGTTTAAAAAGTTGACTAGAAGAAAAGGCGTAAAAAGTAGTTGAAGTGCTAACAAAACCTTTATAACCTCCTGAATTATTTGAAATAAAATTTTGGTTGATTATTTCTGTTCCATTCGTCTTAATTCGATAAGCCCCACTCTCCGTGCTAATAAATAACCAATTACTCCATTGCTGCATATCATTTAAACGTGCATTTGAAGCAGAAGGTGACCAAAATTCACTAAAAGTAGAAGTGCGCCTATCAAACATCAATACTTGATGTTCTAAGAGAATTAGCAGCTTGCTAGAATCAAGTGGTAACAATTGCTGTATTGCAGGACTTATTATACCAGGAAGTTGAATCTCATAAT
>CBFHLF010000296.1:0-2091 GCA_965656555.1 uncultured Acidiluteibacter sp.
AATAACCCAGATGCATTCTTTAACCTTGAAACGTATTTAGGAGCTACGCCTTTTAGTATCAAATTCGATTCAATTGCACCAGCAGATGATTACAAATGGTCATTTGGTAACGGTGATTCGGCTTTTGTTTTTAGACCAACCTACAGTTATACCGATACCGGCACTTTTAAGTTAAACCTGCTATTGAATAACCAATTCGGTTGTCTTGATTCGATGAGCAGACAGGTAAGAGTTAACCCTCCAAATCTTGATTTGGTTTTAGATACAGTAGTGGTTGATCAAGAAAATAATTTAGTTCGAATAGGAGTAGTACTGATAAATTCAGGGAATAATGAAATTAATAGCGTGCGCATGCTAGCTAATCTCAACTCTAACTATCAGTTGGAAGAGACGTGGACAGGTCAGCTATTTCCAAATGATTTTATTTACACTGAGTTTACTTCTTCGATTGTGTTGACAGAAAATCAACGAAGCGATTTTGCTTGTGTTCAAATTCTCTCTGTAAATGGAGATGCTGATTTAGCTTTACTAAAAGATGAGATATGCGTTAAAGGAACAGCCAATCGATTATTTCTAAAAGCATTTCCTAATCCAACTGTTGGCGACTTATCCGTAGAAATGGTTGTTCCAGCAGAAGGAGATTTGTCTGCTCGAGTATATGATGTAATGGGTAAGGAGCAAGCATTATTATTTAGTGGAAAGCGGGAGAAAGGGTTCTACCGCTTTACCGTACCGAGTACCGCATTTATGAATGGAATGTATTACCTAATTGTTGACTTTCAAGGCGAGAAATACAAAGTACCATTTATTAAGCAATAAGACATTTCTTTCGCACGTCAAAACGAGAATTACTTTAAATCCCGAACTGCTGAAATCGCGCTATATCAATACTATTTTTTCAATAAAAACATATAGATGAATATTATTTTTGCTACGCACAATCCGAATAAAACCAAGGAGATTAAAAATCAACTAGGTGATAATTTTACTGTAGAAAGTTTATCTGATATTGGGTTCACCGAAGAAATCGAGGAAACTGAACATACGCTAGAAGGAAATGCTCTTTTAAAGGTTAGGGCGATCCACAAAAAAACTGGTAAGAATTGTTTTGCAGATGATACCGGACTAGAAGTAGAGGCGCTAAATGGTGCACCGGGGGTTTATTCTGCTCGCTACGCCGGCGATCAATGCAATGCGGATGATAATATGGATAAGTTGCTTGCAGCTTTAAACGGTGCCACTAATCGAAATGCACGTTTTAGAACGGTAGTAGCCTTAATTCTTAACGATAAGGAATATACTTTTGAGGGCATTTGCGAAGGAAAAATATTAACTCAACGAACGGGCAACGATGGGTTTGGATATGATCCAATTTTTCAACCGCTCGGCCATGAGGTTAGTTTTGCCCAAATGGACCTTAACGAAAAGAATAAAATTAGCCATCGAGGCTTAGCAGTAAAAGAACTAATTGATTTTTTAAAAGCGCAGTCTTAAAGAACTGCGCTTTTGATTTTCTTAAAACTGGTATTGAATTCCGGCTCTAACTAGTCTGCCTGGCATTCTTACATTACCGATATCGATGTACTTTTCATCAAACACATTTGAAACTTGCATGTAAAGCTTGAGGTTGCTAATGGTATGCGTGATTCCGATGTCAGAGATCAACTGATTGCCAAAAGCAATTTCATTACCATCAACATCTAAGTATTCACCTTCTCGTTCTTGAAATCGAAGCATCCAATTCAACTGTGTGGTAGGCGCCAATCTAAAGTCAAGCCCTAAGTTAGCCTGAATGGTGAGGTAATCCAATACATAATTGGATTCAAAGCCTTTGCTTAGCGTATCTGATGACAAAAATGATGCATTTAAGTTCACCTGCTGCAATACTGAGTTTTCTCCTAGCTTTCGTTTAAAGTTGTAGCGCAATGAAGCTTCTACGCCGTATAACATCACTTCTGTTAGATTAGCTGCCTTTATTATATCGTTGCCATTGAATCGAATCCAATCAATTAAATTCTTTCCGTCTCTCACAAATACCGCACTTTGTAATTGAAGACTAGCGGTTTTATAGCTCGTTCCTAATTCGTAATT
>CBFHLF010000297.1:0-2071 GCA_965656555.1 uncultured Acidiluteibacter sp.
TTTTGCAAAGATTCCAAGTATTCATTTACACGAAATCAATCACTAAACACGACCTTTTTAAAAGCTTCCGATCAAATTGACGATTTACCATCAAGTCCTGAGCAATTCTATTTTAAAAATATTCTATTCTTCTGCGCTGCGGAGTTAAGAAAAAGTGAATTATATAATGACGAGAGTCTTACAAAAATTGAAATTCGTATGGAAAATATTCCTTCTTCTGTACATTACAATTTTAACTTTCCTAAATCAATTGCTGAACCTTTTTTGTCCGGAATGAAAAAAGAAAAAAAAGGACCAAAGATAATTGATATCAAACAATATAAGAGAACAGTAAAAACTCGAAATACATTAAAAAACCTAAACACATACCAACCAAATCATCAAGAACTCTCAACTAAACACTACAAGCGAGTAGATTTATAGTATAATTGGTTAAAACTTTTGTCTAGTTGAGTAACGCTTCCTGCTTTTGCATGGAAGCGTTTTTTATGCATTTCGATATAGAAGAGCTAAAACAACTAGTCCAAAGCCAACACTAATCAATAGATTCAGAAAGAAAAAAAGATATAATCCTTGCTTAATTAATTGAAATGACTCGATACTAAACGTTGAAAATGTACTAAAACCTCCACAAAACCCAACAATGAGTAATAATCTCAAAATAGGCTGCTGCTCAATACGATGAGAAAAATAAAAAACCAACAATCCAACTGCGACACAACTTAATAAGTTAGTAATTAAAGTACCAAAAGGAAACTTTGTACTAAAAGACTGAAATAACATTGAAATTCCATAGCGGATTACACTACCAAAACCTCCCCCAATAAAGATTGCTAGTAATTTAACCATGAAAAATATCAAATTTAAAAACCGTATTAAAGTAATTTAGTAATGCCCAAGTCATTTTAGCTATTACTATCCCCAAAACTGCACCTCCGAGAACATCTAACGGATAATGAACCCCCAAATATACACGGCTGTATGAAACCACTATAGCCCAAATAATCAAGAACGTATATATTGATCGATTTTTAAGAGTCAGCCCCATAAATGTTGCAAGTGCAAATGTATTTGTTGCATGAGATGATACAAAGCCAAATTTTCCACCGCACTTATTATTTACAAGATAAACTAAACCCTCTAATGATGGCTCGTGACAGGGCCTAAAACGTTCAAATACATTCTTAAATAATTGAACTGAAATCTGATCTGAAGCCACAATTAATAAAACGATAAAGAATAGAACATACAGCCCCTTTTGTCTGTATTTCTTAAAAAGAAGATATAACAATAGCCCGTATAAAGGAATCCACTCTAACTTTCCAGATAAAAAAACCATAAGGCTATCTAGACTAGGCGCACCTAGACCATTAAATATCAAAAAAAGGTTTTTATCCCAAGCAATTAATTGGTCAAGCATCTTCAGCAACCGTTAAATTTTTCCATAATAGATCCTTCAGTTCTGTAAGGCCAATTTGGGCCACTGATGATATAAAGATAGATGTAACATCAGGTAACGTTTCTTTTATCTCACCCTTCAACTCCTCATCAAGCATATCAGATTTTGAAATGGCTAATATTCGTTTTTTATCTAATAATTCAGGGTTAAACTGCTTAAGCTCATTTAATAATATGGTATACTCCTCAGCGATATCTTTACTATCAGCAGGTACCATAAACAACAATAGGCTATTTCGTTCAATATGCCTCAGAAACCTCAAACCCAAACCTTTACCTGAATGAGCCCCTTCAATGATCCCAGGTATATCTGCAATTATGAATGACTTATAATTTCTATAGGGCACAATCCCTAAATTAGGAACCAAAGTCGTAAATGGATAATTAGCAATTTCAGGCTTAGCAGCAGTTACAACAGATAACAGAGTAGATTTTCCAGCATTAGGAAATCCGACTAAACCAACATCTGCAAGCACTTTTAATTCCAAGATTTTCCATGCTTCACTCCCATCCTCTCCAGGTTGGGCATATCTTGGCGACTGATTAGTGGAGGACTTAAAATTAGTATTTCCTTGTCCCCCTCTTCCTCCACGCAATAACACATGCATTTGAC
>CBFHLF010000298.1:0-242 GCA_965656555.1 uncultured Acidiluteibacter sp.
AAGCTGAACGATAACAGAAAGTGGACGCACGCCTAAGGTAATGGCCGGTAAGATTAGATTTCTTAGCGCTATATATTCGCCTCTGCCCAAGTCATCAACTTCATACAAGCTGCCTGTCATATCCAAACCGGTATAATCGGCTAAAACAAAGCCAAAAATCCAAGCGATGATTATTCCGACAAAAAAAGAAGGCAACGCCATGCCAGAGGTCGCGAATAACAAACTTAGTCGATCTAGCCAAC
>CBFHLF010000298.1:252-2065 GCA_965656555.1 uncultured Acidiluteibacter sp.
AATCAAAATAGCAGAAACTGCCAATACGGTGGTTTCTAAAAGTGTTTCACCAATAATCTCGTTCACTTTCTTTTGTGATTGGTAAGAACGCCTTAAATAAGGGGGTTTGACAACAATAGCGTGATTGTCCCAATTGAATAGTTGCATACCTCCATATTTGCTAGCAGAGTAAAACAACGCACTCTCCTGATTGGCAGTAGCGTGGAATGAAATAGGCGACAAATCATTCAGGTACAACGCGAATTGATATGGAAGTGGTTGATTTAAACCGAGCTCCTTGTTTATTGCATCAATCGATGCTTGATCAGCGCGCTGACCAAGCATCATACGAGCTGGGTCTCCAGGTAATACATTAAATAAAAAGAACACCACGGTGATCACGCCCAAAAGAACGAAACCACCATAAGTCAGCCGCTTGATTATAAATTGAATCAAAATTAATTATCTAAAAAATATTGTTCACTTACTTCTTCATAAGTCGGCAAATCATTTCCATGCCATTTCGCTACAATGGTTCCTTTACTCAGTAAAACTAAACCAGGATTAGAACGAACAATGGTTTTTAACACTATACC
The DNA here is from genome assembly GCA_965656555.1 of uncultured Acidiluteibacter sp. Lineage (GTDB taxonomy): Bacteria > Bacteroidota > Bacteroidia > Flavobacteriales_E > Vicingaceae > Acidiluteibacter. The sequence goes on from CBFHLF010000298.1 coordinate 828, forward strand.
ATCCGTTGTGTAAAATGGAAATGGTGTTTGATACTGATGCCTAAACTCCTCAGAAAATTCAGCTGTAGCGGCTGTAAGCGCTGCAAAAGAAACCCCATCAGCGTCTGCTTTCTTGGCTATTTCATTAATCGCACCGATATGATTTACCTCAGTTTTTCCAAGATCATACATGATGGTTAAGAAAATCAACTCCTCATCTAAGATACTATAGGTAATGTCATTGCCAGATGGACCCAACACAGAGAAGTCAGTAATCTTAGCAACATCGCCTTCTTCTACCAACACACTTTCTGTACTCACCCACTCCCAATTATCATCATCCCATGGATAATTTGCTTGAGTAAATTCTTTCTCTTCACCTGTCGTTTTGTTTCGATAGGTCAGTATGTTCTCATAAACCGGCTGCACAGCATCTTCAGGCAATTCCATTTGCTCAGGAATGTTCTTTCCTACTGCATATGGTCTAAAATCTCGCTGTGGCAAATGTCGAACGCAGTTTACAGAAAAAACAGTACTACTAATCAGTGAAACCAAAACTGCTACTACTGCCTGTTGCTGTTTATTAATTAAAAACATCAACAAACTACCGCCTAACACAAAACCTGTAAGAATAAGAGGAAACTCCCAATTCAATTGATAGGATAATGCTCCCATGACCACCACTGAAATGATAAAATACACTAAAGCCGGACGGAAAGTCGTAAATGGCTCGATCGCTTTTCTCTTAGCGAAAAGGATAAGTATTAGCACCAATAAAATCAAATCTTTGTAAAAAGACTCCCATGGAGTAAGCGGAATAGCATCTCCGAAACAACCACAGGATCGAACAATTTCAAATACCGCTGACGCAAAAGTTAGCACAGTAAAAAACAAAATCATCGCAAGTAATACCCAGCTAACTTGCTTCATTTTGTAACCGACTAAAACTGCTACTCCCAATACAATCTCAACGATGCAAATCGCTGCAGCTAATGGCATAGCAATTTCAATTAACCAATCCCAGTTGGTTCCAAACTCCTCAAAATACTCGATTAATTTGTAAGAAAAACCTAAAGGGTCATTTGCTTTTACAACGCCTGAAAAAATAAAAAGGTTACCAACAAACAGTCTCGAAAAATGCAGTAAAAATTTCATGGTGTAATAATTAATTAGTGGCTACTTCATCCATTTTAATCAACGCAAAAACTGCGTAATTAATCATATCTAAATAGTTAGCGTCAATACCTTCTGATATCAAC
>CBFHLF010000299.1:0-245 GCA_965656555.1 uncultured Acidiluteibacter sp.
CAGATGCCAACTTTAGTTATTTGCGGCCAAATGATTTAGAGCACTCGAATTATGATTTCCCCAAGTCAGAATTTGGCTATATTTAGTGAAAACATCATTTACCTAACAGAACGGTTGACCCTTACACCTGGAGTACGATTTGAATACATCAACACTCAATCTGAGGGTAGCTATAAAGTTAGAACTTTTGATTTATCAGGTAATATCCTAACCGACAATAATATCGATGATAGTCGCTCGAGCCA
>CBFHLF010000299.1:255-2063 GCA_965656555.1 uncultured Acidiluteibacter sp.
GGAATTGGTGTCGCTTACAAAGCCAAGCAAAACGTAGAATACTATGCGAACTTCTCTCAAAACTACCGCTCCATCAACTTTAACGATATGCGTATCGTTAATCCCAATTTTCAAGTAGACGCTGACTTACAAGATGAAACTGGATACAGCGCAGACATTGGTATACGAGGAAATTATAAAGATTACATCAATTATGACATCAGCGCATTTTTATTGGCATACAATAATCGGATTGGGCTAACCTCAAAAATTGATGATCGGTTATTCAATATTTATTTATTCCGTACCAACATTTCAGACTCTAGAAGCTATGGAATTGAATCATTTGTAGAGGTCGAGCTCCTAAAGTTAGCAGGAATCAAATCTAACCACAGTTTGAGTGTATTTTCAAACTTCTCCATCATGGATGCGAGGTACATCAATAGCGAAAGTAGTGCTGTAGATGGTAATAAAGTGGAGCTTGTTGCACCAATTATTTTTAAAGGCGGTATTTCTTACCAATACAACGAATTTAAACTCAATTATCAATACTCTTACACAGCAGAACACTTCACAGATGCTACAAATTCTGAAAGTACACCCACTGCTGTAAATGGCCTTATTCCTTCCTATTCAGTAATGGATGTATCAGCGAGCTATCAATTTAAAAAGTATTTCAGTGTATTTAGCGGAGTCAATAACTTATTAGACAACCGATATTTTACACGAAGAGCAACAGGTTATCCTGGCCCAGGAATTATTCCTGCTGAGCCGAGAAACTTATATTTTACCTTGCAGTTTAAATGGTAATACAGGCGCACTATTTCTGCCAGTAACCTTCTGTTAGAGTGCTATTTAAACTAATGGTTAAAAAATTGATACATCTGCTTTTTGACCACAAATCACATTGCATTTAATTGATAAAAGAAGGGTTAAAACCTCCCCATAAATGCTATAAAAACAAAAAATCATCGATTACATATTTTAATCGGTCTTGTGTAATTGAAAAGGTATCTTTGAGTTTCATTAAATAAGCCTATGAACCTCACTATAGAAAACATATTGTTAATTGGCTCACTGCTGCTCTTCATCAGTATTCTAGCAGGTAAAACGTCCTATAGATTTGGAGTACCAACATTAATACTTTTCTTACTCGTTGGTATGCTAGCAGGCTCCGAGGGGCTAGGTGGAATTGTTTTTGAGGATTATCAACTCGCACAGTTTATTGGCATTGTTTCTCTCAACTTTATTCTTTTCTCTGGTGGGCTGGATACAAGCTGGCAAACCATTAAACCCATTCTTTGGCAAGGAATTGCACTGTCAACCTTAGGAGTGCTACTAACAGCTACTTCTCTTGGAGTATTTGTTTGGTACTTTACGAATTTCACCATTTACGAAGGATTATTGTTGGGTGCCATAGTTTCCTCTACTGATGCAGCTGCGGTTTTCTCCATTTTACGATCTAAAAGCCTTGCTTTAAGAAAAAATTTACGACCTACTTTGGAGCTAGAAAGTGGAAGTAATGACCCAATGGCATACATTCTTACCATTGCTTTTCTCGGATTAGTAATCGATCAAGATGCAAGTGTTTGGTCCATGATTCCATTATTCTTGCAGCAAATGTTTGTAGGTGCCATTTTAGGGCTGGGGTTCGGAAAACTCAGTCAGTTGGTTATTAATAGAATTAAACTGGACTTTGAAGGCCTCTACCCTGTTTTAGTAATCGCACTGATGTTCATTACCTTCTCGGCAACAGATTTCTTCGGTGGTAATGGTTTCTTAGCGGTGTATTTATGTGCCGTTTATTTAGGAAACCAAGATTTAATCCA
>CBFHLF010000300.1:0-2058 GCA_965656555.1 uncultured Acidiluteibacter sp.
GTCATTTTTTAACTAGAGTTTCACCAAAGTTAAGACATTGATTTTATAAAATCATTGGTGTCAGTCCTAAATGGAACTATATTTGATAACAAGGTTATAAATTACAATCCCATGAAGAATTATCCCCTGATTGCATCAATACTTTTTTGCTCCATTTTTAGCCTATTAGCTTGGAGTTATTCCGCTACGAACACCAAAGAATTAATCGTTTACAAGCCATCTAAAGGGTATCATAAAGAGTGGGCAGTCGTTGATTCTCTAATGATGAAAGGGCTCGATAAAACTGCTGCTCAAAAAGTGGAGCAAATCCTAAATAAAGCTGAAAAGGCGGACAATTACAATCAGGTGTATAAAGCTACCTTGTATATTGCACGGTTAAGTGGTTCTTTTGAAGAAGAGAGTTTAGAGAAAACCATTATTAAATTGGAAGAGAAAACGAAGGCATACAGTTACCCGCTTTCGGCTATTTTTCATTCCACGTTGGGAACGATTTATCAGAATTATTATCAGCAAAACAGTTGGAAATTTAACCAACGAACCGAGATCCAAGGCGAGCCAATAGATGATATTAAAACGTGGGATTTAAAAACAATCATCAAGCGCATTCAATTTCATTTTGATGCATCACTTGAAGAAACGGAAAAGTTAAAGCGAACACCGATTAACTATTTTGAACCAATTTTAACTGAGCGTAAAAGTAGCTTGGCTGAAGAGAATGAAATACAGCGTTATTTATTTGACCTTTTGGTTAAGCGAGCTATAGATTTTTACAGTTCAGGGCAAGCTAGTTTACCCGATCCTATTGATGTATTTACCATTGATGACTCTAGTGTATTTGCATCGAATGAAGAGTTTGTAGCAATTGCCTTCCAAACGACGGACACTTTTTCTAATGAATGGAAAGCCTTAAAGTTATACCAAAGTTGGACGGCTTTTTTATTGGAAGAGGACAATTTAACCGCCTTAGCTGATGCTACCATTAAACGATTGCAGTATGCGAAGTCCTATTATCAAGGGGACGAAACCGAGGAGATGTATTATCGTTCCATTCAAAAACTTCATAAGCAATTAGGCGATCATTCCTCATCTGCACGAACGGCTTATGAAATGGCTAATTATTGGAAACAAACGTATGATAAAGACACTACGTCTATTCATAAAAATAAACTAAAGGACGCAGCTGGTTTGTGCGAGGAGTATATCAAAGAATATCCGAGAAGTTATGGTAGTTTTCTATGTCAAGTATTATTGAATCAATTAAATAGGCCATATCACCAAGTTGAGGTGGAATCTGCTGTTTTGCCCAATACGCCAATTTTATTTAAAGCTACATGGCGAAATATTTCTACCATGAATTTTAAAATAGTGGTTTCTCCTTTTGCTCTGATACATGGAAATATGGACTACGAGCAGCAAAAACGAAAATTGTTAGCTTCCAAAGAAGTGAAAAGTTGGTCCGTTAGCTTTAAAGGACAAGAAGATCTGCGACAACACACCACCGAGTTTTCTCAAACCGGATTGGCAACAGGTCACTATTATATCCTTTCTTCATCTAAAGCAGATTTTTCTCAGATGGAATCTATTTCGTTCACCGAACTCTGGGTGTCTGAGATGAGTTTTATTAAGCATAATCAAGATAACGGCGGTATTGAGATTTACGTTCTAAATCGAAAAAATGGACATCCAATAAGTGGTGTGGAATTAGAAGTACATCAAAATAGAAATTACCGATCGAAATCTGAAGAAGTAGGCACTTTTAAAACAGATGCAAATGGATATGCAAACATTAGTAAGGGTTTTAATAGAAATGTTTTACTAATCTTAAAAAGTGGACAAGATAGCTTGTATTCTGAACATATGTATCTCTACAATAATCGTAGAAATAGGGATTCTGAATGGACCACCCAAGTTAATTTCTTTACCGATCGTGCTATTTATCGACCAGGACAAACTGTTTATTTTAAAGGAATCGTTATTGATTCAAAAGACAAAGCGGTTAAGGTGAATTCCACGTATTCAAGTACGATTGAATTGATGGATGTCAATTATAAAAAAGTA
>CBFHLF010000301.1:0-2028 GCA_965656555.1 uncultured Acidiluteibacter sp.
CACTCACCTAGCTGCTTTTCAATTGATAGGAATCGCCTCCGGGTTGTTGTTTTTTAATTTATCCTATACGTATATCAGTCAAACGATTAGTAACCGATTGTTGCAAATTGCCTTGCTTTCAGCAGTGCTTCTTAGCCCATTTAATCAACTATTTTTAGGCCATGCAGAAATATATGCATTGGCATTTCCTGCTGTCACTTGGTATTTGCTCACGCTTAAATCCTGCTTAGCATTCCCATCAAAAAAGAAAATATTTCCATTAGTCGTCTCCTTCATTTTATGTGTGAAGCTTCACTACCTCTTTATTCTGTTGTTTCCCACAATTGTTTTATCAATCATTCATTTAATTCATCCCGAAAGGGTTAAGCAGTTTTTAAATTGGAAATTTCTACTTCGATTTATACTTTTTCCCACTCTGTTAATCGGAATAGGTTGTTACTTTTTCGTTTTCAAAGATTATAATGATCCCCGCTTTTTAGGTCCAGAAGTCAATTTGTACAACCGACTTTTTCTACCCATCTTCTCTCCTGAAGCACCTCTTGATCGATACAATTTATTTAGTTTCAATCACCTCTTCGACTTTTTTAATATGACCTTTTTATGGTCTGCTGCGGGACTATTTATACTCATCACTACATCATTTTTTTATGTAAAAAAGGTCAACTGGAATCTACCCATTTTAGTGGCTACTGGTTTTTTGCTCATCTTGTTCTCAATGGTTTTCTTTGCGTTTAACCCGTTGCTGAGTATGCCAATGGATTTTGATTTATTCTCTTTAGTAGCTCCATTTTTACTATTCTTTGCCTTCTTTATTGTGGAACAATTGCAAAGTGATGAGTTTGCAAAGTCCATTTCCGGATCTGTAATCGGAATTTCGCTTTTCTCTCTCTCTATTTTTATTGGCAATCACCATAAAGAAAGCTTATCGCTGCGAATGGAAAGCGTGGGAAAACATGTTTTTAAAACATACTGGATACGATCAGCAGGTGACATTCAGTTAGGGCTAAATTTAATTAAAAATGACAGCCAAGCATACCTCAATAGGAGTATTGCAGTAGCCCAAGAGTTAGAAATATACGCCTTAACAGGAAATGACACAGAATACGCTAATTTACTGTGGTCTATTGGAAAAGAATACCGAAAACAGCAAGAGTATGCGAAAGCACTCGACTTTCACCTAAAATCAAACAGCTACGATGATACGTTTCCGGCCAACTACATTGGATTAATGGAATCAAATTATCTGCTAGAAGATTATCCATCAGCTTATGATTACGCTAAAGATTTAATTCGATTGAATTATCCATCTGAAAAAAGAGCCTACGAAATCGCCATTGATTGCGCACTAAAATCCAGCTACATGGCTGAGGCTTCAATGATGATGAGCTTCTATCTCACCAAGTGGGAAAGTGAGTATTATCGTAGTTTTTTATCAGAAAATAGAAGTATTGAATCGCTTTGATTTGTTTAATCAACAGCTTGCTCATGCGTTTTATTGCTGATTGTGTTCACAATCTTCTCTTCTAAAATATAGTCGGGCCTGTTTTTAACTTGAAAGAATATTCTAATAATGTATTGACCTAGTATGCCTATGGCTAATAATTGAATCCCTCCAAATAATATGATCATAAAAAGCAAAGCGGTAAATCCATCAGGAACGCCTTCTAAAAAGAACTTTTTGAAAACAACGTAACCAAAATAAGTTAATGATATACTGATGATTAAAATGGCAAATCTGGCAATAAACTTAATGGGGTAATCACTAAAATTAAACAACCCATTAAAGGCCAATCGCAGTAACTTTTTTGTAGAATATTTGCTCTTTCCTAGTGCTCTTTCGTCTCGCTCATATTCAACACCGATTTGTTTGAAACCAACCCAAGAGCGCATTCCTCTTATAAACTTTCCTTTTTCAGGCATGGCATTCAAAATCTTAACTACGCGCATACTAATCAAAGAAAAATCGCCTGAGTCTAAGAAAATATCACTTTCTGAAACATTGCTCAAAAACCGATAAAACAACTTGTA
>CBFHLF010000302.1:0-2022 GCA_965656555.1 uncultured Acidiluteibacter sp.
GCCGATGGCAAAGCATCTGCTCATTTTGAACATGATGTTGTAGTAAGAAAAGGAAAAGCAGAAGTGTTGTCTGATCATAGTATTATTGAAGACGCATTAAATAAAAAATAGAATAGTTATTTATGGCTAAGCAAAAGTCGATAGAACAGGATGGAGTAATTGTTGAAGCGTTATCTAATGCAATGTTTCGCGTTGAATTAGAAAATGGTCATGAGATTATTGCACATATTTCTGGTAAAATGAGAATGCACTATATTAAACTTCTTCCTGGTGATAAAGTTAAGGTTGAAATGTCTCCTTACGATTTGACTAAAGGAAGAATTAGTTATAGGTATAAATAATAAAATAAAAATCATAACTTTGCGCCCCTGAAAATTAGGAAAACATGAAAGTAAGAGCATCAATTAAGAAAAGAAGTGCGGAATGCAAAATTGTAAGAAGAAAGGGTAAACTTTACGTGATCAACAAAAAGAACCCTAAGTTCAAACAAAGACAAGGATAATAATTAAGAAATAAATTAAGCATATATGGCTAGGATAGCAGGTATAGATTTACCGAAGAACAAAAGAGGTGAAATCGGTTTAACATACATTTATGGTATTGGTAGAAGGACTGCCCAAAACATATTAACTGACGCTAAAGTTGATTTTAATACAAAAGTTCAAGATTGGAATGATGATGAACTTTCTGCTATTAGAAAAATTATTGGTGACACGTTGAAAGTGGAAGGTGCTCTTAGATCAGAGACTCAATTAAACATTAAACGTTTGATGGATATCGGCTGTTATCGTGGAGTTAGACACAGAGTTGGATTACCATTAAGAGGTCAAAAGACGAAGAATAACGCTCGTACTCGAAAAGGTAAGAAAAAGACTGTTGCAAACAAAAAGAAAGCTACTAAATAGTAAATAAGTATAAGATGGCAAAATCAACTGCAAAGAAGAAAAGAATTGTTAAGGTTGAAGCTGTAGGTCAAGCGCACATACATGCTACATTTAACAATATAATTATTTCTCTTACTAATTCTACAGGTCAAGTTATTTCTTGGGCTTCATCTGGAAAGATGGGTTTTAAAGGTTCTAAGAAAAATACACCTTATGCTGCTCAAATGGCCGCTCAAGATTGTGCAAAAGTCGCACATGAAGCGGGTTTAAGAAAAGTTAAAGTATATGTGAAAGGTCCTGGTGCTGGTAGAGAATCAGCAATTAGAACTATTCATAATTCAGGTATTGAGGTTTCAGAAATTATTGACGTTACCCCTGTGCCGCATAACGGATGTCGTCCACCGAAACGTAGACGTGTTTAATATATACTTTAGATAGTTTATCAAAAAAAATAATTATTAGAAATGGCAAGATATAGAGGTCCAAAATCTAAAATCGCACGTAAGTTCAGAGAGCCAATATTTGGTGCTGACAAAGCATTAGAAAAAAAGAATTACCCTCCTGGACAGCATGGTCCAAATAAAAGAAGAGGTAAGCAATCAGAATATTCTATTCAATTAATGGAAAAGCAGAAAGCTAAATATACTTATGGTATATTAGAGCGTCAGTTTTCTAATCTTTTTGAAAAGGCTAGTAGTGCTAAAGGTATTACTGGTGAGAATCTTTTGAAGCTTTGTGAGTCACGATTAGATAATGTTGTTTTTCGTTTAGGGATTGCTCCTACAAGAAGAGGTGCTAGACAATTAGTTGGACACAGACACATCGTTGTAAATGGTGAAGTTGTGAACATACCTTCATATAACGTTAAAGATGGTGATGTAATTGAAGTAAGAGAGAAATCTAAATCATTAGAATCTATTACTGCAGCTCTTGCTAACAGAAATAACAATTACGATTGGTTAGAGTGGAATACTGCCTCTATGAAAGGTACTTTTATTACAAGTCCTGAGAGAGTTCAAATTCCTGAAAATATCAAAGAACAACTGATTGTTGAACTTTACTCTAAATAATTAATTATTCATTAGAAAAAATTAACATGGCAATATTAGATTTTCAAAAGCCTGACAAGGTAATAATG
>CBFHLF010000303.1:0-1958 GCA_965656555.1 uncultured Acidiluteibacter sp.
AAGATTCTTAAACGAGAGCAGTTTTTAAATTTAAGTAAAGGCAGCTATCTACTATCAAAAATTGGCATCATGTTTATGGTTTCTGCCATTCAAACATTATCATTTGTTTTGGTAGGAAACTCCATACTTGAAATTCATGGAATGTATTTTGAGTATTGGCTGATCCTTTTTTCCACTTCTTGTTTTGCCAATATGCTTGGGCTCAACATTTCATCAGCATTTAACTCAGCAGTTACAATTTATATATTGATCCCGTTTTTGGTTATTCCTCAATTAATCCTAAGCGGAGTAATTGTGAAGTTTGAAAAGTTAAATCCATCAATCACGATTCAAAACAAAGTTCCCTGGAGCGGTGATATTATGGTGAGTAAATGGGCATTTGAAGCGTTAGCTGTTAATCAGTTTAAGAACAATGATTTTAATAAAAACTTCTATTATATAGATAAAGAGTTAAAACAGGTTGGATTCAAGAAGAATTTTTGGTTGAGTAGAGTCCGAGAAAAGGTAAACTATATAGAGAGAAACTTTGATAATGTTGAAAAATCAAGCGATACAAAAAAAGCTTTGGAGTTGCTAAAACATGAATTAACCAAAGTAAATGAAGAAGTAACTGCTGTCAATTTTTCGGGATTAGAAAATCTTACTCAGAAGAGCTTATCTAACCGCACAATTCAGGAGGTAAAAACCTACTTATCAGATTTAAATGACTATTACATTAATTCGTACAACCGTTTAAATTCAGAGAAAGATAAAGTAGTTTCACGAATGAACGAGACCGACCAAGATAGAGAAAAGTTCATCGCACTTAAAGATGATTACACAAATGAATCATTAAATGACTTGGTAACCAACAAAAATGACCTAAATAAGATAATTGAATGGGATAATAAACTAATACAACATTCCAATCCAATTTATAAAGATCCTGAGGGATTTAGGGCACACTTCTTCGCTCCTTCAAAATTGCTTTTCGGTCAAAAAATAACCACATATTCAGCAAACCTTATGGTTATTTGGTTTTTCTCAATTATTTTGGCAATCACTCTATATTTTGATTTACTAAAGCACTTACTAGTATATATAGAAAAGAAAATAAGTTATTTGAGTAGAAAATTGGCGCAAAAGAAAACCTCATAAGTATAAAACTTATGAGGTTATAATTAGTATAGAATCGTTAAATTACTCTTCCATTTCTATCATAGTAAAAGGAATGTTAATTATTGCTTGGTAGTCTTCACCTGCCTCTAACATGTCCTCATCATCTTCTTCGTAGTACCACTTTATGACCGTGTCACTTCCATTAGATTTTATCTTCTCTAACTTCTTGAATACATCAAGTATGCACTTTGAAGAACTTGTATTAAAGTACTCTAATTGAATTTTTACCTCAGTATTGGATTGTGGAGAGTTTATATATTCTTCTAGCTTATCTACTAAAGGCTTGTAGAACTCAATTGAGTTTTCAGGTATGGATCTGCCTCTTATCAATAGCTTTCCATCCTCCATATTGAATTCAATCGTAGGGGTTTTGGGGGTTCCTTCTATTTTCAAATTTTCCATCTTCGTTGTTTTTATTCTCCTATTTTAACCAACAAGCTATAGAACGTATGTTGATCATCAACTTGTTTAAAGTTATATTCTAATTTATGACCTGATTTTCGAGCAATATCAATCATTCCAAGACCTCCACCTCCTTTAGCAGACATCTCTCCGTTGTTAAGTATCTCTTTATAAAAAGCTTTAAGGTCTGCGGGACTTAACTCATTAATTTTGTCTATTCGTGCTTTAAGTTCTTCTACATTCTCATTTTCCATGTAGTTACCGGTACAAATGATGTAGTCATTATCTCCTTTCCCGATAAGAAATATAACAGAAGAAACCTCTTCTTTGCCACTCAGACTTGGATTTTCAGCAATATGATGATATAAGTTTTGTAATGCCTCTACTAAAACATTGTA
>CBFHLF010000304.1:0-1950 GCA_965656555.1 uncultured Acidiluteibacter sp.
GTCATTACAGATGGTGCAAATACACCTTATGATGGCGTACTTTATGAAGAAGATTTTCAAAATGCGTTGCGAGTTTTTAATGAATATATCGTTGAAAACCCAACAGGTTCAACGAAATGGGGGAGAACCTCTACTGCAGGGTACAATAGTACTGCAAGCTTTAAGCTAAATAATAATGCAAGAAGCGGTACTATTTTTACGCAAGCAAATGGAGAGGTAGAATCATTCATTACTCCACCTATTGATATGACGAATGCCGCTAATCCAAAGTTAGAGTTTAAGATTGCTTACCAAAGAAGGTCAACTTCTTCAGGTGATAATATTGATATTCAAACATCAATTGATTGTGGAAAAACATGGATAAATAGATGGAGTTTTACCAATTCTAACATAGTGGGGTCTAATGGTATTAGCCAAGCAGATTTCACACCAACTTCATCTTCTCAATGGACAACAGCGTCTGTATTTACCTTTCAAGGTGGATTAAATGGCCAGCCAAACGTAATGTTTAAGATTAAGTTTAATTCAGCTGATGGAAATAATGCTTACATCGATGATTTAAAGGTATTTGGTACGCCTATAGTAAGTGTGAATGAGAATAGTTTGAATCAGTTCAATATGTCTGTATTCCCTAATCCAACACGTGCTAATTTTACGCTTCGATTTGATAATACAACCTCTTCGCCAGTTAACGCATACTTAACTGATTTAACAGGTAAGCGATTAAGAGATGTATTATCAGCTGCTAACCTTACAGTTGGCAATCAACAACACGAAGTTTCTACCAATGGACTTCAATCAGGTATTTACTTTGTAGTTGTAGAGCAAGAAGGAAACAGAGTCGTGAAAAAATTGATTGTTCAATAATACTTAAGATACTGTACACTGTAGTTTTTACAAAAAAAGGAGAGCAATTGCTCTCCTTTTTTTGTTTGTCAAGTGAGTTCTGTTGGTGTTTTAGTGGGCCTCCAACCAGTTTATTGCATTATTCATTTCTACCGTAAGCGGAACTTCCATTTTTACGGCATTCTCCATTTTATCTTTGATGATGGGTTTAATTTCTTCTAACTCCTCTTTTAGCACATCAAACACCAATTCATCATGCACTTGTAAAAGCAGTTTCGATTTGAACTTTTTCGCTACAAACGCTTTGTGAATATCTATCATTGCTAGCTTAATAATATCAGCAGCTGATCCTTGAATTGGTGCGTTGATAGCATTTCGTTCAGCGAACCCTCTTACCACGGCATTTCTAGCATTGATGTCTGTGAGGTATCGTCGACGTTCCATAATCGTTTCTACAAAGCCTTTTTCCTTCGCAGTAGCCACAGCATTATCCATGTATGCTTTTATGCTCGGGTATTTATTAAAATAACTTTCGATAATCTCTGCTGCCTCACCTCTCGGTATATTTAGCCGCTGAGACAATCCAAATGCTGAGATGCCGTAAATGATTCCAAAATTGACCATCTTGGCTTTGCTTCTCATTTCTCTATCCACTTCATTGATGTCTACTTCAAATACCTTGGCTGCAGTCGCTGCGTGAATATCAGCCCCGCTTTTAAAGGCATTGATCATGCTTTCATCTTTACTTAAAGCAGCAATAATTCTCAATTCAATTTGAGAGTAATCGGCTGCTAGTAATGTATAATCTTCATTTTTAGGAATAAAAGCTTTTCTAATTTCTCGTCCTTTTTCCGTACGAATAGGAATGTTTTGTAAGTTAGGATTAGTAGAGCTTAATCTACCTGTTGCTGCCACTGTTTGCATGTAGTTAGTGTGCAGTCTATGCGTATGTTCATTAACCAATTCAGGCAAAGCATCAACATAAGTTGATTTTAACTTTTTAAGCGATCGATATTCTAGAATTACTCCTATGATTTCGTGTTTATCTGCTAACTTAGACAAGGTATCCTCGGAGGTAGAGTATTGGCCTGTTTTGGTCTTTTT
>CBFHLF010000305.1:0-1950 GCA_965656555.1 uncultured Acidiluteibacter sp.
CGTCCAACGGCATAATCGACAACTGTACTAAAAATAATCAACGATAAAAATCGCCAATCCCACCATCCATAAAAAACATAACTCGCTACAACTATTAGAAAGTTCTGCAGTTTTAAATTTTTGACAGTCACGAACCAATAAAGTATAAATACTATTGGTAAAAAAAAGGCAAAATCTAGTGAGTTAAAGAGCATTTAGTTGTCTTATCTGTTAATCGTTTGTTATTTACACAATCTTTCCTTTGCATAACGAACAAAGGTTATAATTTAATAGTAATACCCAAAAGGTTGCGATAACTTTATATAAAGCGCTGTATGTAGTGGTTTATTTTCCACTATACAATTCACTTACTCTTTGTAAGTTAGTAGAAGTATCAATTTTATAAAAATAATTCAATTGCCATTTTTGAGTTCGTTCAGCTTGTTTACTTTTTACAATATCCCAATTGGGGTAAACTCTAATAGCTCGTTTTCCCTCCTTCTTTTCGGTTGAAATAATTCCTTTTTTTATCAGCACAGATTTCGGGAATACAAACTGCCCAAATTCCTCTTCAGTTCGCACGTTTACAGTAAAAAAGTCAATATCATCACTTTCGTTAAACGGCTCAATCGTTCCACTTCCATTTCGTTTCCAAAACGTTACAAATTGGCCAACTTTTTTTGGTGTTATTTTAGCATTTCTACTTAAAACCTTCAGCCCATTAATTTTAAATTGACAAGCAGCATATTCCTTACTTTCAATTTCATCTTTAAAGTCCAAAATCTCAAGTGAGCATTTATCATAAATTTCCGTTTTTACTTGGTTAAGGTTTCTGTTCATTTACTTCATTTATTCGGTTTTATAATTCTCAATTTTTCGTTTCGGGCTTTACATGTAGCGGTAAACCTTATGAAGCGTGCATCTGGTCTGATGCTATGATTATATATATTATTCGCCTATTTTTTTATGACTTTTTTTATTTCTGTATGTGTATCTGAATTAAATCTTAAATAATAAATACCGCTTGCTAGTTCGGAAATATTGATCTCTGAAGTCAGATTATTAACATCTATATTTAAAACCTGCTTGCCAAGGCTATTGTATAATACAATTTCAGCAATATCAGAATCACTGCTGCTCTTTATATTAAATGAGTTAACCACAGGATTAGGATAGATAACATATGATTGAGGGGAAACCTCAATAGGATTGATAATAGTTAAATCATTCGCAATTATATTCTTAATGGCATAAAACTGCCAATCACTAATTCTACTGTGCTTTAAATTATTAGACAAACTGAGCACACCGTAAGAGGTGTATTCTTGTCCATTTGTCACTTTTACCAATGAACTACCACTTTCTCCAGGTATACCATTTGTATTGTTTATCCCTATAGAATTATTGGTGATGATATCAATACCTCCATAATTGTAATAGAGTGTATCGCCATTATATTCATTAGAATCCAATGCAACTATAGTAGTAGCTGGGTACGTAAATTTGTAAAAAATTCCATTAGATAGAAGGCTGTCAACTTTGTTGAAACCAATACTTAGCCAACCTGTCGATTCTCCAATGGGATCTTCTAATTCTAATATGGAAAAATCACTACCAGAAAAGCTCCAATCTCTGAAAAAATAAATCTTACTAACATAGCTAGAATTGAACTGGGAATTAAAAATCCCATTATCAAAAACTGGAGAAACTTTTATTGAGTTTATAGTTGAAACACAGTGCGCAGCCGTAAGAACATGTTTTTTACTGATTAGACTACCTGAACAAAGACTTGAAAGAGCTTCATTTTCTACAGAAGACAATTTAACGCTTGTACGAATAGGATAATTGGTTAAATCAAAATCGGTTGAAGCTCGCCTTTTATAAGTAAAAATACCGTTTGGGTAAGTGTTAGAAATAGGAGGTGTTTGTTCTAAAGTTTCTGTTTTTGAGTTAAAGTTTCCAATAAAGTAG
>CBFHLF010000306.1:0-263 GCA_965656555.1 uncultured Acidiluteibacter sp.
GTGCTGTAGAGCAGGGCATTGTTACACTCATTGGCGCAACAACAGAGAACCCATCATTTGAGGTAATTTCTGCTTTGCTTTCTCGTTGCCAGGTATATATACTTGAGCCTTTAACAAAGGATGAATTACTTGATCTGATTCATTTGGCCATAAAAAATGATAAAGAATTATCGAAAAAGAGTATTGAGTTAAAAGAGTATCAAACACTCATGCAGCTTTCGGGAGGAGATGCCCGAAAATTGCTCAACCTACTAGAACTAACC
>CBFHLF010000306.1:273-1943 GCA_965656555.1 uncultured Acidiluteibacter sp.
ATGATGCCGATAACGTAATCATCACCAATGATAAAGTAGTTGCTGTAGCGCAGCAATCCATAGCTCGATACGACAAAGATGGAGAGCAGCATTACGATATTATTTCTGCTTTTATTAAATCCATTAGAGGAAGTGACCCCAATGCGGCAGTTTATTGGTTGGCACGAATGATCGAAGGTGGAGAAGATGCTAAATTTATCGCTCGGCGCTTATTGATTTTGGCAAGTGAGGATATCGGAAATGCCAATCCGACTGCTTTAGTAATTGCCAATAATTGTTTTCAAGCAGTCAACGTAATTGGCTGGCCGGAAAGTAGAATAATTTTATCTCAAGCGGTAACGTACATGGCTTGTTCAGCAAAAAGCAATGCAGCCTACATGGCGATTAACTATGCTCAAGCTGAAGTAAAGAAGTCAGGTAATTTAGGAGTGCCGCTTGCCTTGAGAAATGCACCTACTAAACTGATGAAAGAAATCGGTTACGGAAAAGAGTATCAGTATAGCCACAACGGAGCCGGTAATTTTGTCGCACAAGAGTTTATGCCGGCAGAAGTAGCCAATACCAAATTTTATGAAATGGGAGATAACCCCAGAGAGCGTGAGCTGCGTGAAAGGATGAAAAGATTCTGGAACGACAAATACGGTTATTAGTTGTAGGTTGTCTAATTTTTCTTGGAGTTAATTGTTTTTTAATTATCTTAATGTCCGAAAATTAGATATTTAAAGGGTTTAATCATTAAGTTAATTCATCTCAATTATGAAGAAACATCACTACTCAGCAGAGCTCAAGTGGACCGGGAATACTGGGTCGGGAACATCAAATTACTCGGCTTACGATCGAACATTTGTTATCGAAACAGGAAATGTAAAAGTGCAGCCTATTTTAGGTTCTGCCGTTCCTACCTTTAGAGGTGATATTAAACGATATAATCCAGAAGAGATGCTACTGCATTCCGTTTCATCTTGTCACATGCTGTGGTATTTGCATTTATGTGCCGATAATGGCGTAGTGGTGATGTCCTATACCGATAAGCCCAATGGAGAAATGACAGAAGAAAAGAGTAGTGGAGTCGGTCAGTTTACAGGGATCCTACTTCAGCCAGAGATTAAAATTGAAGATGAGCGGCAGTTAAAAAAGGCACAAGAGCTTCATGCCAAAGCGCATCAAATGTGCTTTGTGGCCAATTCGTTGAATTTTCCAATCAGAATACAGCCGACCATTTCTGTCAGTGATCATTAACGGACCAAACGCTCCATTTGAAAATGGTGGTGCTTAGCATGATCTACGATAAATGCTATGGTTTGCTCCATGGATAGAAAGCCTGCATAAGGATGTCTAAAAACAGCTTTTCCAGAGAGCTCTTTTGGGAAGTTGGTCAGAAAAATCTCGAAATCATGCTGTGTTTTATTCCAATCCTTTTTGAGGGATATAAAATCAATTGATTCAGGCATTTCGCTCACTTTTTTGGGAGCTTTGAATTTCAGCTTTGTGAGCAGCATCAATTTTAATGAAAAGTACCTCATTTTAGCCTTTATCCCAGCTTGGTGGATTAACTCACCTTTGCTATGCTTATGGTTGATGTAGCTAAGGACAGATTGCTCTACATTATACAAATGGAAGAGTAATTGGAATTGTGACCACTTTTCATCAGGCTTTATGCTATTTCCATC
>CBFHLF010000307.1:0-1942 GCA_965656555.1 uncultured Acidiluteibacter sp.
TGGGTGTGATGCAAGAGCGTATTACTTCTACTAAATCAGGATCTATTACATCTGTACAGGCGGTTTACGTTCCTGCGGATGATTTAACTGACCCTGCTCCTGCTACTACATTTGCTCACTTGGATGCAACTACGGTACTTTCTAGAAAGATTGCCGAGCTAGGTATTTATCCTGCGGTAGATCCATTGGATTCTACTTCAAGAATTTTAACTCCTGAAATTGTAGGAAAAGAGCACTACGGAACAGCACAGAGAGTAAAAGAGATTTTACAGCGATACAAAGAATTACAAGATATTATTGCGATTCTAGGTATGGATGAACTATCTGAAGAAGATAAATTAACTGTATCACGTGCAAGACGTGTACAACGTTTCTTATCTCAGCCTTTCCACGTAGCGGAGCAGTTTACAGGTCTTAAAGGAGTATTGGTTGATATCAACGATACGATTAAAGGATTTAACATGATTATGGATGGTAAAGTAGATCAGTATCCTGAGGCTGCTTTTAACCTGAAAGGAACCATTGAAGAAGCGATTGAAGCAGGCGAGAAAATGCTTGCTGAAAACAAATAATACGAAAGTAAATTTGGTCAGTAGTTTTGCTACTGACCAATTACTTATCGTATAAAATAGAAATCTTATGCAATTAGAAATAGTTACCCCAGACAAGCAAGTCTACAAAGGAGATGTAAAATCTGCATCGTTTCCTGGAGCTGATGGTTCTTTCGGAATATTACACCGTCACGCACCTATGGTAGCAGTACTAAAAAAAGGACGCATCAAAGTAGTAGAAGAAAATTCTACTAAAGAGCTATTTTTTGAAGTAGATGGCGGCGTAGTTGAAGTAAGAAATGATAAAATTATTGTGTTAGCTGAATAATTTAGCTTTCATCAACATACAAAAGCCCTTGTTAGATTTTCTAGCAAGGGCTTTTTTTAGGAGTATTATACCCTACCCTAACTTCTCATTATCCTTATGTCTAGAGCTATCACGCTGGGTTTTCTTTGCTAAGTTTTTTTCAAATGCTGCTTGTAAGTCGATTCCGGTTTGGTTAGCAATACAGACCAATACAAACAAAACATCTGCTAACTCATCGCTCAACTCTTTGCCTTCATCCGATTTCTTTTTGGATTGTTCGCCATATTCTCGCGCCATTATTCTCGCTACCTCTCCAACCTCTTCGGTTAGCATGGCCATGTTGGTCAATTCGTTAAAATAACGAACACCGTATTCCTTTATCCAGTCGTCTACTTTTTTCTGTGCATCTGCTAATGTCATTATACTTTATTTTTAGAATCTATAAGAATAGTAACAGGTCCGTCATTGATTAGTTTTACCTTCATATCAGCACCAAACTCTCCGCTTTGTAGGGTTTTTCCAAAAGCTACTTGAAGTTCTTGCTTAAATAATTCATACTGCTCATTGGCCATTTCTGGCGGTGCAGCATTGATGTAAGATGGTCGATTTCCCTTTTTGGTAGAAGCATGCAGCGTAAATTGACTAACTACGATTATATCTCCGTTAATATCTTTTACCGACAGGTTCATTACACCTTCGCCGTCATTAAAAATACGCATATTAATCACTTTACGGATCAGCCACTCCCGATCTTCTTTGCTGTCTGCTGCTTCTATTCCTACCAATAAAAGTAAACCTGCTTTTATGCTGGCCCTCTCAATTCCATCAATTACAACGGATGCTTCTTGTACTTTTTGTAAAACGATTCTCATTAATATCCTTTTTCAATATTTTTAATTCTAAGTTTCTTATACCTGTAGTAAACTAAATCAGTATTTACATTATAATTTAAAGTAGCGTTTTCTCAATTCAACTTTTCATTTTTTTGTCCGCCAAAAAAACGAAACAAAAAAACTCGTCCTTTGAATTTTTATTTTCTCCAAATTTTATAAATCCTAAGTTCAGCCGAGTGATCTCCAATCAC
>CBFHLF010000308.1:0-1922 GCA_965656555.1 uncultured Acidiluteibacter sp.
CAAGTGCTATTATTACATTCTTCATTACTTAGCGTATTTTTTTTCTAATGCGATAATTTGCTGCTCAATAGTAACCAGACGCTTTTCAACAATCTTCGCTGTACCTTTATCGTTGGAATCTTCCAATTTGTTTAACTCAGCTCGAATGGATTGAATCTCGCTTTGTACTTGAGCCCTATTATACTTATTATCCTTATCATTAATCATTGCATCAAAACGAGCTACATAATCATCTAAAGTGCGAACAAGTGCTGTCTTTCTCTTTTGATTGGCCGATTTAAATGCCACTTGGATAACAATTTCATGTGAGCCACCACCAATCATTTCTAGGTCAGAATTAGACATCTCATATGCATAACCCAAGCCAAAAGGCCCTAAATCAAAACCCAACCCAAAAGTTAGGTTATTGTTAGAACGATAACCTGCCATTGCCCACACCTTTTCATCATATTCTCCCTTTACAAGGACGTCAAATTGGTTTTCTATTGTAGGTATATTCTGATAAATAAATGTAGGAGTCACCGAGATAGGAGAATTTTCAAATTCATATCTGTAAGATGCCGATCCTACAATATACTCACTTATTGGCTCACTTCCTTGAATTAAATGCGGAGCACTAAGACCCACTTGTAAATTATCAAAATCATATACCAATCCAACTCCTGCAATGAAATTTGTTTCATTTAAATAACCGCCTGCCAAGGTAGGATCATTTTGGTTAAGTAAATCTATATTATCAATACCTGAGGTGTTTAGTTTTCTTGTGATGGCACCAGCAGAAATTCCAAATCGTAGGTCTTGTCGATCGTCTAATTGTATTTGGTAGCTATATGCAGCATCGTATTTATCTACCTCAAATCCACCTCTTCGGTCAGACACAACTCGCAATCCTGCACCTTGATTAAGGCTAATTGGAGCGTGTAAACCAAACATCGTATTTCGAGGAGCACCACTAAACCCCGAAAGGTAAGTTTTGGTATTTAGCATAGCAGAAATATTTCCGTTGTTTCCTGCTATTGCTGGATTCAAATTAAACCTATTCATTATATAATTATAGTAGTTATGTGATAACTCTTGACCATAACTAAAACTACTTAATGCTAATGCGGCTATTAATAATAACTTTTTCATTTGATTTATCTTTTTAATGTTATGGTTCCTTTGTAAATATCACTTGAGTTACTGTTGCTTTGTAAGAAGTAGTAATACACTCCGTCGGGCAACTCGTCCCCGTTATAGGTCCCATCCCACTCATTGGTATAATTGGCACTTTTGTCAAATATGATTTCTCCAGTAGTAGCGAAAATCACTAATTTATAATCACTGTAAAGGGATACATTTTGAATTTCCCATGTATCATTGTATCCATCTCCATTTGGTGAAAAGTAACCTGCTGCAGGCAATGTTCCTTCGATTTTATCTAACACTTCGATCGCAATCATTGTAGTATCCTTTAAACCTCCTGCATCAGTGGTTTGTAAAAGAATATTATAAGACCTTACAGATTCGTAATCGAAAGAGGATGCCGTAGATAATTCCCCCGTAGAAGGATCAACCGAAACTTGAGCCGTACCACTGATTAATTGGTAAGTAAGTACATCGCCATTATCAATATCATCGACGGTAACTTGTCCCACAAAACTTCCTATTGGCATATTCTCCTCTACACTAAATGATTGGTCAGTACTTGTTGGAGGTTCGTTTGCATTAAGCACCGCAATTGAGAAAGGTACTTCAAATATTCCACCTCTTGAGTCTGTTGTTCTTACGCGGATGCTGTATGAGTTCTTTGTTTCAAAATCAAAAGTAGATGCTGAAAATAGTTCGTCATTCTGGATTGAAAACTTGCCATTGTCGGCATCTCCCAATCCGTTTACTAGTGTATAAGTAAAAGTCTCTGCATTGTCTGCATCAATAGAAGT
>CBFHLF010000309.1:0-1901 GCA_965656555.1 uncultured Acidiluteibacter sp.
TAGTACCGATTAACAAGGCCTTAAGAAATCAGCGCCTTCGTTCGAAGATACATTAACAATTATAGTATAAACTAGAGCCTTATATAAAATGAAAATTATTACTACTTCATTTCTTTTATTATTGATCCTTTTTGGCCATAGCCAAACGAGGAGATTAGGCAAAGATACTCTTGCACTTACTAAAGACGCCATGGCTGCTTTTGCAGACTCATCTTTTCAGGCTAACTTAAATGCTTCCTACTGCATTGAATTGGATGCCACTGAATCTATTGATGAAGAGGTGCCCGACTTAGAGTATAATTGGACAATTGATAGAATTCACAAAACCAAAGGGGTTGTCGCCGAACATTGTTTTAAGAAGCATGGAAAGCACTTGGTTTCCTTAAGTATTTACGATCCTAAGATTGATCAAATGGTGCTTAATGATACCGTTTTTTACCTAGATGTTCCTGCAGCTTTACGGTTTAAGAAAGGAGGATTTTATAAGATTTTGAATACCGTTACCTTTAGTGCAGCTGACTATAAAGTAGCAGATAATTCATTCTTGCTTTGGAGTTTTGGAGATGGCAGCTACTCATCTGGTAATCTTGTACGAAATGTTTATTTCGAAGAGGGAATGTATGATGTAGAATTATATGAAGTTAGCTATACCTCTGATAGCACTGTGGTAGTCAACCAAGCAGTTAAAGATATTATACGAATTGAAACCAATAGATAAGATGAAGTTAAAAAATTATATCCTCATACTGCTAGTGGTAAGTTCAATGAGTGTATTGGCGCAGTCAGTACCGTCTAAAGCAGAAAATATAGCATACATTGTCACTTTCGGAAAAGATGCTGCTGGCACTTGGGGTGATGATGATTATACGCAAACTTTTTTCTTTGCAGTTCCTGAAACAGCTGAAGAGCCATTTTATATTCGTGTATTTGATCCTGATTGCGGTGGAAAGCACGACCAAGCGAACAAAGCGTTTAACACGAAAACAACGTATACGCTTTATGGAGGAGAAGGAGCTTTTAAAAATAAAGCATCCATCAATGTAAACCCAGAGGGAGATTATAAGAGTGGAGTAGAGTTGGCAACTGCAACTTTTGATAATGACCCTAAATACGATGATCAGTGGTATTCTTTTGGTCCAATAAACCCAAAAGAAGGGGAGTACGATGGTAATTTAAAGGCAAGAATCTTTAAGTTGATCACAGAAGGCGTTTCAGGTGATGATGGAAATATGTATCGGTATTATTTATCCCAATCGTCAACTGAAAATATTGAAATTCTTGGAGCCAATGCTTTTACCTATGAGTACACTTTTCGGCTGAAAGAAAAAGCAGGTACACAATCTTATTTTTACCCATTTGTGGATAAGAACACGGTGAAGATTGTTCAGCACAATTTTGATTTCGATAATGATGGAGCAATTAAAGTGTACTCTGCTGTGAAAAATGGGCATTATTCTAATTACTCCAATGATGGTATTTGGAGTCAAGGAGTGCATAATGTAGTAGAAGAAGAACGTGGTAAATCAATGAATGTGCGCTTAATAAAACGAGGTACTTTTCAGAATGATATGACACTCTATATTACCAATGAATATAATATTCCTGTTCCACTCTTTGCGACGCCGCTAGGCGGCATGCCGAAGTACATTTACAAAGTGGATGTGAAATATAAAACGAGATAACATAAAAATTTAAAGCATTTTACACTTGAGAAATGCGGCTAATCGACATACAAAAGGCTTCATATATGCATGAAGCCTTTTTTTATGATTTTCTACGCTTATGTAATTGTTGCAACTAATTAATTTTTAATGCATATGCCAATGGTATACGTTTTTTTAATTATCTTCGACAGAACCCAATTACTACTCCCTTAATAGTTTACTCTAAACTGTACTTTT
>CBFHLF010000310.1:0-1889 GCA_965656555.1 uncultured Acidiluteibacter sp.
GGACTTTACAGCTTTAGAGCAAGAAATGAAAGAGGTGACTATAGGAAATCGAATTGATCAACTAGGACTCAAATAAAAATGACATAAGATTAAAAAATGGTGTTTTCTTATTAAAACAGAAGTTTCGAATCTTTTGGCTATTTTCCACAGGTAAAGTATTGGTCTAAACAATTGAAAACTGAAGTAATATAAAAAAAGCCCTATAAAACTTTATTTTATAGGGCTTTGTGGAGCCGGAGGGATTCGAACCCTCGTCCAAACGAGGAACCGATAAGCTTTCTACATGCTTAGTCTTTACTTAATTGTCGGGAGTGAAATGGCTAAAAACGACCTCTTCAAACCTTATCTTCTTTAGTTTCGCCAACCAATCGAAGCGCTTAGTTCGCTAGCTCAATAGTCTGATAAGCCTGTTCCGAAAATTACTGAGCAAAATCTCCGGAGGCTTAGCTTGTTCTACGACCTGGTCGCAGAATTAGGGTTAATCTCTATCGAGTATTAAGCCGCAAGCGCGTAGTTGTTCTCGCCGTTTAGCGAAAGTTTAGCATTAGTTTTTACGAGCCAAAAACTCAATGCTCGACATGCTTACTTACAAATCCTTCTCGCTGTCGAAACCGGTCGGCCCCATTAGCAAATGCAAAGTTAGTTAAAGTCTATCGTTCTATTACTATTCCACCGATACTTAGCCGCACCTTTTTGTTTTTGGTTGCTATGGCTTGCAATTCTTCTTCTCGGCTGGTTAAATTGAGTCGTTTCTTCACCTCAAATAGCAATAAGCCCCCCATATACTTGAGCGATTCGTCCGTATCCATTATGGGATCTGCGGTTGGTTGGCTGCCTATTGTCGCTATTTTTTTTTCTGCTGTATCTTTTTTAATAGCTGATTGCTGAGCTGTTGCAGATAAAGTAAAAACAGAAAAAAGTAGAAAAACTACAAATCGTATCATTTACTGAGAAAAGCTTGTTATCTTGTTTAGGTCAATGCAAAATATAAAAATATTTGGATAAGATGACCATACCATCCACAGAAAAATGTCTTAACTGCGATCACTTATTACAGCCTTCGTTTAAATATTGTCCCAATTGCAGTCAAAAAGTGGCTTTTTCATATCAGTTAAAGGAACTCTTTACCCACTTTTTAAATGACTATTTTACATTTGATTCTAAGATTGGTAGAAGCATCATTCCTTTATTAACGCGCCCAGGTTACCTAACATTACAGTTTCTAGCTGGAAAGCGAGAACGCTATATTCAGCCACTTCGCCTATTTATTTTCTTAAGTATTATTTTCTTTTTGTTGCTATCCATATCCGTCAGTATAAAAGATACTTCTGTAACCAGTTCTATTGAATCATCTGCCGTAACCGGTGGTTTTGATGATGCTTTTTGGGATCGCTTTTTTGGAGCATTGTTACCAAAACTGTTTTTTGTGTTGTTGCCATTGTTTGCGCTAATTTTAGCTTTGCTGTATCGTCGTAAACGCTTGAACCTGATAACGCATTTCTTATTTGCACTCCATTATCACTCTACTGTTTTCTTTGTAGGAATCCTATATGAATTAAGTAGCTTGGTATTTGCAACTAAAGAGTTGTATACCCTCAATAGTATCCTATTGTCGTGTACCGCTGCATATTTGCTGTTTTATTTACTGAAAGCATTGATGAAGGTGTATCACGACAATTGGAAAAAGACGCTACTTAAATTGTCGATTCTTGGTTTTTTATACCTGACTTTACTGTTTTCATTTACCTTTATATTATTTGCCTTGAGCATAAATTACTAAATTCGTGTACTAAATTAGTTGTATGAAAATAGGCATTATAAGAGAAGGCAAAACACCACCAGACAAACGAGTTCCATTCACACCTGAGCAGTGTAAATTAATCAAGGCG
>CBFHLF010000311.1:0-1883 GCA_965656555.1 uncultured Acidiluteibacter sp.
GCATCCCGGCGTATCTGCGACCAACCTTTTTCAGTATTTACCCAAATGGTTTCAAATTATTTCTCCCATACTCACACCTTTCCTTTCCCATGCTCCAGATAAAGCTGCTCAGCCGATTATGATTGCAGCTTTGAGTGAAGAAGTAAAAAGCGGAGATTATATAGGGCCTTCAGGGTTCAACGAAATGAAAGGAGCACCTGCAGTAGCGGACTCCACCGATTACTCAAAAGATAAGGAAATCGCTCAACAGCTGTGGACCCGCTCAGAAGAGTTGACCAACACCGCTTTTCTTTCTGCGTAAACTCGATTTTTAGCCGGTAATATCAGAAGCGATAGCTGATACATATTTCATTAAAATTTGTGCGGATAAATAAAACAACTGGTTAATTTTGCTGTTTCTAAAGTAAAATAATTCGAAAACCCATTTCGTAGTCACACATAAAAACAAACCATGAATACTGCAGAAATAGCAAAAATAGAAGCTGAATTAAAGCCACTCCGTCACGCGTTAACGCACCACCCACTTTATAAGCAATTAAAGACTATTGCTGACATACAGCAATTTATGGAGTCACACGTCTTTGCGGTTTGGGATTTTATGTCGTTACTAAAGTCGTTGCAGTCGCAATTGACTACTCTTACAACGCCATGGGTACCGGTTGAAAATCCAACCCTTTCTAGGTTTATCAATGAAATTGTTTTTGGAGAAGAAAGTGATTTAAATGAGCTTGGTGAACCCAAAAGTCATTATGTGATGTATCTAGATGCCATGGAACAAATTGGAGCAAACACAGCGCCTATACATGCATTCATCAACGCGATCAAACAGGGAACTCCTGTTAGAACTGCATTGAATGAAGTAACAAAAAGTGAATCTGTTATTGATTTTGTAAATTATACGTTCGATGTCATTGATGGAAATAAACCCCATGAAGTGGCTGCTGCTTTTACTTTTGGCAGAGAGGATTTGATTCCTGATATGTTTATTGAAATTGTCAATAAGGCAGAAGAAAACAATGACCATATTTCTTACAACAAACTCACGTATTACCTTCACCGTCATATCGAAATAGATGGAGACGAGCATGGCCCACTATCCCTACAAATGGTAGCTGAGCTTTGTGGCAACGATCCTCAAAAGTGGGAAGAAGCCAAAAATGTAGCTGTTAAAGCGCTACAGCAACGGGTAAATCTATGGGATGGAATTGCTTCAGCAATAGATCAGGAAAAGGCTGCTTTAGCGAACTAAATTTAGCCCGGAGAAAAACAATTTTCTTTTTGACTGTTTACTACCTTTAAATGGAGAAGGAAACAATCAATGTGGTATGGTTGAAGCGTGACCTACGCACACAAGATCATGCGCCCCTTTATGTGGCAGAAGAATTGGGTATCCCATACCTTATTGTATTTTGTTTTGAGCCAAGTATCATGGCACATCCTGATACATCTAAGCGGCACCTACAGTTTTGTTATCACTCCATTAAAGCAATGAATGCTCAACTCCATGCATTTGGCAAAGAAGTGAGCATCTGCTATGCTGAGGCAGAAGAAATGTTCCAACACCTACTCTCAGTCTACCATATACAAAAGGTTTACAGTTATCAGGAAAGCGGTATTCAACTCACTTACGACCGAGATAAGGCCATTCATCGACTATTAAAAAAACACGGCGTGGGATGGAAAGAATTTCAGCGAGATGGCGTATTGCGTGGCATTAAAAACAGGCAAGGTTGGGATCAAGCTTGGTATACACAAATGAGCAAAGCTGCACTTGTAAATACCTATCAAACCAACCAACTGGGTAGAACGGTGGATGCATTTCCATTGCCAGAAGCATTGCATACTGTTTGGGAGAGTTACCCCATAGCGTGGCTGCCTGCAGG
>CBFHLF010000312.1:0-1873 GCA_965656555.1 uncultured Acidiluteibacter sp.
CACCAACTTTTGATGCAACATGATTATACAAACCAACTAATACTTTTCCATGCTCAGAAGGCTTAATTGGAGAACGATGATCTGCATTAGTACCAGTCATCGAGAAAGTCGTTTCGAATTGAAAATGCTTAGACATCCAAGCATTCTCAGGTTTTCTGTTTATAGTGTATTGCTTTGCATATTCTACAGGTGAAATCCAATTACCTAAGAAATCTGCTCCAACAGATACAATCACCTTAGCATTATCAAAGTGATAGGAAGGAACGACTTTTTTACCAAAAGCCATTTCATTTGCTTTTAGCATTCCACTAAAAGAAACCGCATCGTAAGAAATATGCTCGATTGATGCTCCTGGATATTTAGCTTTAAAATCTTCAATTACGTATTTAGTCGAAGGACTATTAATCGAATTAGTTAAAATTCGCACATTTCCTCCCTTAGCGTCGATTTTTTTTAAATCAGCCTTGATTGTTCTATCGATAGCAGACCATGCGTATTCTGTCCCGTCAACTGTAGGTGACTTGATTCGTTTACCGTCATAGAGAGAAAGAACTGAAGAGTTAATTCTAGCATTTACTCCACCTCTTGAAATTTCAGAAAGCTTATTCCCCTCAATTTTGATCGGACGACCTTCTCTAGTCTTCACAAGAATGCTCGCATAGTCGTTTCCGTCTGAATAGGTGGATGCATACCAGTTCGCTATACCGGGTGTTACCGTATCAGGCTTAACAACATATGGTAAAGCATAATTTACAGGGGTTTCACAAGCTGCCAAAGAGGCTGCTGTAACACCGAACCCTAAATATTTAAGAAAATCTCTTCTGCTAGTAGATGAACTTTCTAATGTATCTTTATCTCCCAAAAACTGATCTGTTGGCAACTGCTCTTGAAATTCGTTATTTTTAGAAGTCGTAAAGTCTGGCGAACTATTCAGCTCCTCAGATCCTTTCCAATATTTTTTCGTCTTATCCATAGATATCAATTGAAACTTTGTGGAATCGTTATTAGTAAATTAATAGTGACACTTAGCACATTCTATTCCGCCAAGCTCGTCAACATTAATAACACCATTTTCTAAATATTCTGCTTTTAAGTCTTCTGGCAAACGCTTATGAATTTCGTCATAATACCCATTACCTTCAGTTTGAACTTTTGTCTCTCTGTGACAATCAATACACCAACCCATAGTCAATGGCGCAAACTGCTTACCAACTGTATACTCCTCAACAGGACCGTGACACTTAGCACAATCAATTTGACCAACGGTCACGTGTTGCGAGTGATTAAAATATACGTGATCAGGAAGATTATGTACTTTAATCCACTTAATTGGCGTTGTATTTTCACCGTAAGTCTTCGTTACTGGATCAAAATCCAATGCTTTATAAATTTTTGCAATCTCCTCCTTACCATACTGAGGTCCTTCATTAATATAGGTGTGGCAATTCATACATAGATTTGCTGATGGAATTCCAGCGGACTTACTATTTCGGGCTCCACTGTGGCAATAATTACAGTCAATTTTATTTTGACCTGCGTGTAATTGGTGAGAAAACTTAATTGGCTGTTCAGGCTCATAACCCGTATAGACACCAACATTCAGAGCAGTATCCCATCCAGCTTTAGCTATCAATACGATTAGTGCTAAAACGAACAAAACAACAAACTTTCTATTCGATGCACCCCAGTCAAACAAAGCAGACCACATCCCTTTTTCTTCACCGGCAGCATTTTCATCAATTACTGACTTAAGCGAGTAATTAACTTTTCTTAACACGCTTATTACGATAAGCAAAACGACTATTGATCCAAAGAAAATGTAATAAGTAGAGTTATCATCCACAGGCACTTGTGCAGCTTCTGATTCATTAGA
>CBFHLF010000313.1:0-1861 GCA_965656555.1 uncultured Acidiluteibacter sp.
AATTGGAATGAAACGTCGAGTCCAAGAGCTGGAGATATTCTTGTTTGGAAAGGACATGTAGCAATGCTCACAGAGGACTACACTGAAGGAAGTAAGTTAAACGTGATTCACGCTACAAAATATGGCAAAGTATCATCCGTAGTTGAGGAACGGTATTCAATGTCCTATTATGAGAAAAAGGGCGCTCGTTTTTTTACGCCAAGTCTATTTGTACAGACTGTTAATCAAAACGGACAAAATGAAATAGTACCTTTCAGTCCTGGTATGATTAAAATGCCAAATGGTATGTACACCTACCGTTTCGAAAGAAGTCCATTAAAGGATGACAAGCAAATCAACCATAGTGCCAATGGCTCTATTAAACAACAACCAATCGAACTTCGACCAAAAGAAATTTCATTATGAAAACATCACACTTAACTTTATTTTTTATACTCTTTTTTTCTTGCACAGAAAATAGTGAGATAGTTACCAACACTAATAACAACATAATCCCCAATCAAGAGCTGACACTAATTAATCAACATTATTGTGAAAATATCTCAAGTCTCTATCAATGCTATCTAAAAACCAGGGAATACCCGCATGTTATCCGATTGAAGGATTCAATATTAATTGCCGAATTCCACTCTGAAAGCATTGAGTTATATCGTGTTAGTAAAAATAAATTCGCCACAGATGGTCTTGAGATATCCTTTCTGTCCAATTCAAATAATCGTTACCAAATATCAATAAATGGGGTAGTACAAGCCTATTGCATCAATTACTCTAGTTTTAAAAATCACATTTTTAGCTCTATCGGATTTCAAAATTCAAAGCTATTTAGCAATTCAAATTATCAGCAAATAATTCATTTAAAAATAATTAATGATTCATGTGCTGAAGTTGAAGAAAAAATGTTTGAATATTCTATTCAAACAGATTACACAACAGACACGGTTGAATATGATAGAGTTTTATTTAGCAATAGTGATAGTTTATTCTTATGCCGTATGACGTTAAATAATAATAACCCAATTTTGTTCATTGAGTGAAGATAACATTCATCCAAACAAACTGTAAAGCGTCAGCGGAATTTGGACTAAAATCAGTATTTTTTAAAGGATAATTTTGAGTGACCCACAGAAACCCCATGCAGAAGCGTACCTACTCTTCCCCGAGAACATGAGCCGTGCTATTGCCATTGATGAAGTCAGCCTAACCCGTGGAGAGCTTTACACGATTGTTAGTTCCCGAAACCGATCGGGCAGAAAAGGAAAACTGATTGCTATAGTGTCTGGAACCAAGGCTGAAGATCTGATTACCGTTTTAAGTAAGCTTCCTAAGGCCCAGCGCGATGCAGTACAAGAAGTCACTTTAGACATGTCTCCCAGTATGCGCAGAGCCTGCGAGTCCTTGTTTTTACATGCTAAGCTGGTCACAAATCGCCATCATGTGGTGCGCCTCAGTGGTGAGGCCATGCAGAAGGCCCGTATAGATCAGCGGTGGAAAGAGATAGATAAGGAACACAAATCGATACTTCGAGGGCGCAAGGCAGGTAAAGGATACAAAGTCAAAACCTTCAGCAACGGGGACACCCCAAAACAACTGCTCGCCCTGTAGACTTCCCCTTTTTGTAGACTTCCCTAAAAATGAAGGCTCACCTTAATTAGTAACACTTAAAAGTAGTGCTTTCCATTGGTATTGTTGGTCGGGCAGCAGCGAAGAAGGAGCGGAGCTCCGAAGTCGCTGCTGTGCAAAGGTTATGGGCGGCTGGTATCCCAATGACTTGTGCGGTCTTTCATTGTTATAGATCCATGCCCAGGCTTGTGACAGGGCATTGGCCTCTTTGATGCGCGTAAAAGAGAAGGCATCTAAGACT
>CBFHLF010000314.1:0-1835 GCA_965656555.1 uncultured Acidiluteibacter sp.
TTGACCGGGTTACTGCTTTTCTTTTGTAGTTGGTCAAAGTCGCCTTCCCAGCAACAACAACTAGAGGCGTTGCTCCGATCTGTTGGAAACGAGTTTCTTCTGCAGTTGGGTGATAGTACTTCTCGAATTCTTCCAATACAAGCTGATTCTAATCGATTAGCAATTCATTTCCAACATCCTTTTGCTTTTGAACCTGATGCTTTAATTAATGCTGTTTATGATGTTTTTGACCGTGAGCAAGAGCTGGCTCCATATATAGTAGAAACGATTCGTTGTAATGGGAACGAAGTTGTTCACAGTTTTAAAATTAATGGAGAACAAACAAAAGATTTAGTGGCCTGTAAATTAAGAGCGCTTCCTGAGGATTGCTATGTATTTTATTTTACACCTTTAGCTGAAGAAAGAGTGGTTGTTCAAAAATCCATACAGACCACAAACAGCACTTTTGGATTTGTATTTCTATTACTCATTATTGCATCAATCTGGATTTTTAAGTTACAATTCTCCAAGCGAAAGAAAGAGGAGGAGACTACTTCAGAAAATATTAAGATAGGAGCATTTACGTTAGATGTTGAGCAATTCTTGCTGATTTCTGTTTCTGAGCGGATAGAACTTTCTGCTAAAGAAGCTGATTTACTGCATTTGTTATTTTTGAATCAAGGACAAACGGTCCATCGTTCAGAACTTTTAGCCAAAGTATGGGGCGACGAAGGCGATTATATTGGCCGTACCTTGGATGTGTTTATCTCCAAACTACGGAAAAAACTTGTTAACGATGCCACTATTAAAATTATTACCATTCGTGGCGTTGGATACCGATTAGTAATCGAATCAGATAAAACTGGCTAAAAATAGTTGATCACCCACAGATAAATTGGCATACCAAACGTAACGTTAAAGGGGAAAGTGATGGCTAAAGCCATAGGTATAAAAATACCTGGATTGGCTTTAGGAACGGCTATTTTTATAGCAGCAGGAACAGCAATGTATGAGGCACTTGCTGCCAGAATACAGAACATGAGTCTGTTTCCTGTAGAATCTGTCATCCACCCACTGATGATGGCTACAATGATACCGTTAAGTAATGGAATTAAAATAGCAAATGCTGTCGTGAACCATCCACTTTTAAGAAAGTCGAACAATTTTCTCCCCGAAATAATACCCATATCCAATAAAAAGATGGCTAGGAATCCTTTAAACAGGTCATTAGTAAAAGGCTCAATACCAACTGACTGTTTTTCGCTCGCCAATAAACCGATAATTAAGCTTCCCAAAATTAAAATAACACTACCATTGGTTAGTGCATGTCGAATAACAGATCCGATACTAATTTCAGGTGTAGTTTTATCGTTCTTTTTATAAATTTTAATTAGAATAACACCGACGATAATTGCAGGAGCCTCCATAAGCGCCATTACCGCCACCATGTAGCCACTGTAAGGAATCTGGAGCGCTTCTAGAAACATTACTGCTGTTACGAAAGTTACAGCACTAATTGAACCATATGAAGCTGCGATAGCTCCAGCATTTTCTACACTCAGTTTCCGCTTTAGAATATAGAACGTATAGATTGGAATAATTGACGCAGCGGTAATACCAAACAGCATGGCATAGATTATTTCTGCATTCATTTCGCTATGCGCCAGCTCACGACCACCATTAAACCCGATGGCAAAAAGCAGGTACAACGATATAAATTTTGATGAGTTTGGCGGAATTTCTAAATCACTTTTTAATCGGACAGCTAAAATTCCAAGCACAAAAAATAACAGTGCAGGGTTCGTCAAATTATCAATTAGTAAATCTATATTCATGATGGATATTTGTGTAAAGAT
>CBFHLF010000315.1:0-1830 GCA_965656555.1 uncultured Acidiluteibacter sp.
ATTACGGACACCTCAATTATTTGGACGTTTCTTGCCTTTATTGGCATTCAGCTACAAGGAACGCTTTATAATTATTATTACGTCATCCTTAGAAACAAATTTGCTGGCGATACCACCAGTCGAATTTTTGAAGAGGAAGCTCCAAAAGCACTGAAAGGAGAAAAACAGAAAAATGTAAATATTCTTTTTAAGCTGTACTACTTGCTATACAGCCGATTTGACAAAGCAATATACCAGTTAGACAAAAAGGCGATACACGATAATCACCTGCCCAATTGGTTAATGACAGCAGTTTCCACATTTGGGTTAGGCTTTCAATTGCTCATTATTGGCTTGATGCTCGCATTTAATTTAGAACAATACATCATTCCTTTTTTTATCGGCTATTCTGCTTTTATTCTTGTGTTTATAGGTCTAAGACGGTGGGTTAATTAATCCTTTTCACTTTCTTCATCATCGTCCTCTTCCACTATTCCGCTAAGTAACTCTTCTGACTCAGCAGTAGGTAATTCCGTAACATTCTTGAGTTTACTCAACATCACGTTTGTTCTGGTGGTAACCAACTTTTCAATTTCTCCATCGGCTTGACGAATACGTTCTTGTGCTTTTTTCAACACCTTTCCAAACTCACCAAACTGCTTTTTTACCGCGCCCAATACATTCCAAACCTCACTACTTCGTTTTTGAATGGCCAATGTTTTGAAGCCCATTTGCAGACTGTTTAGCATGGCTGCAAGGGTAGTTGGTCCAGTAACGATTATCTTATACTCGCGTTGCAGCAAGGCAACCACTTCGGGTTGTCTTACAATTTCAGCAAATAACCCTTCAATTGGTAAAAACATAATTCCAAAGTCGGTCGTATTCGGCGGATCAATGTATTTGTCGCGTATTTCCTTAGCAAACTTTTTTACTGCATTTACAAGCGCTTTATTCGCAGTTTCTATCCCTATCAAATCGCCTGCATCATACGCAGTTTGTAGCCTTACATAATCCTCTTGTGGAAATTTTGCATCGATTGGCAAATAAACCTCTTTACCATGATCATCCTTTCCGGGTAATTTTATCGCATATTCCACATGATCATTGGAGCCAACTTTTGTTTTCACATTGGCCTCATATTGCTCTGGCGCCATTATTTGCTCCAATATGTTACCCAACTGAATCTCTCCCAAAACACCTCGAGTTTTCACATTGCTCAGCACTTTCTTAAGATCTCCTACCCCATTCGCAAGCGTTTGCATTTCACCTAGCCCTTTTTGAACTGCTTCTAGCCGGTCGCTCACTAATTTGAACGATTGCCCTAAACGTTCTTCTAAGGTTTTGTGAAGCTTTTCATCCACCGTTTCTCGCATCTTCTCTAGCTTCATTTCGGTGGTTTTTACCAACTCATCTTGTTTGTTTGCCATTACATCAAAGCGCTGTCGCTGAAGCTCGTTGAAGTCCTTAACATTTGAGGTAAATGTTTCTCCAAACTCTTTTAAACCATCAGCTAAGACTCCTCGATTCTCTTTAGCATTTTGTGATAGATCTTCATTAATCAATCGCAATTTTTCATCAATTCGTTGGGTTAGCTTTTCTAAACCGTTGGCTAACTCCTCTCGGTTATCTTTTAAGGCAGCGGAAAGTTCGGATCGGTTTTCTCTAAGCTCATGCTGCAGAATTGGCCGAATTATTTCAGCAGAATTCATCTTTTCTTTGTTGGTAAGCTTCACCAAAACGATAAAAAGAATAACAATAGCGAATACTAGTAAAATAAGAGATGCTATTTGAATCATAATTAACTATAAGTTAGATTGTTTGATATGTTACACTCAAAGGTAATGATAATAA
>CBFHLF010000316.1:0-1816 GCA_965656555.1 uncultured Acidiluteibacter sp.
ATCACCAATCCAAGATGAGTATTTCTCACCTGAAACGCCTAATTCTGACAACTATGGAATTACGTTGGGAGCAAGTTATGACCCAACTGAGAATTTTGGCTTAGATATTTCCATGCTTTACATTATTGGAACAGAAAGAACTTCATTCTATCAGCCTGAAAATTTTGGCGGAAAGTATGCCTCACGGTCATTCATCCCAGGAATCGGTTTACACTATAACTTTTAAGAAAAGAAATTATGAAAAAGATAAATATATTATACCTCCTTCCTCTAGCCTTTGCTGTTGGTTGTGAGCCAGAATTTGATGATATAAATTTCAACAACGGTTCTGCTGATTTTACCAAAACTGTTGCGCTTGGAAACTCTTTAACAGCAGGATATCAAAGCAATGCACTCTCTAGAGAAGGTCAAGAAAACTCACTTCCTGAAATTTTAGCAAAGCAATTTGCTCTGGTAGGTGGAGGTGAATTTAGTACCCCTTTACTAACAGGTGAAGCAGGAACAAAGGGTGCAGGAGTTGACCCCGGAGCTTTTTCTCAAGGAACCTTACTTCCTGAGCTAGGATTGGTAAGTTCTACAGACTGCTTAGGAGAAACAAGCACGGGACCTGGCTTAAGCGCTGCTCCATACGTCGTTGATACAATGGGAGCCACTGACCCTAGCGGAAATGCTGACCCTTCAGGCTTCTACAACATTGACAAAACACAAGGAAAGTTGTACAATAACGTAGGTGTTTCAGGAGCTCGCTTAATTCACTTAAATTTTGATGGTTACGCTGCAGCCAACCCATATTTTGGCCGTTTTGCTTTGGGTGCTAATCAGACCATGCTGAACTATGCAATGAACGTTAATGCTTCATTCTTTACCCTTTTCATCGGAAACAATGATGTATTGGGTTATGCAACAAGTGGCGGAGACGAAGGCGGAGATGCAATAACAGACGCAGGAACGTTTGCTGCTCTTTATGCACAAACAGTAGATTCATTAATGAAAAATGGTGCAAAGGGAGCGGTTTCAAACATTCCTTCTATTACATCTATTCCTTATTTTAATACTGTTCCAGCGAATGCACTTCCACTAACAAGTCTAAATGCTGCTTTATTAAATACGGCTTATGCACATTACAACGCTGGTCTAGATTTAGTAGCTAGCCAAGATCCAAGTTTTGCAGCCGAAGCAGACCGCAGAAAGATCAGTTTTCAAGCAGGTGCGAACTTTTTAGTAATTAGCGATCCTACACTTAGAGACCTAACATCAAATGGACTACCGAGTATAAGACAAATTACAGCTGATGAGTTAGTAACATTGGTAATCCCACAAGACTCTATCAAGTGCGCAGGTTGGGGTTCTCAAAACCCTGTACCAGGTCAATATACTCTATTGAGCCATGAAATAGAAAAAATAAATACTGCAATAAATAATTTCAACAACTCAATTCGGTCAATTGCTGATGCCAAAGGGTTAGCATATGTAGATTCAAATTCAAAATTGAAAGAAGTACAATCTGGCCTAAAGTTTAACGGTTATAACTTTACCACTGAATTTGTAAGGGGTGGCGCTTTCTCATTAGATGGAGTGCATCCTACAACCAGAGGATATGTAATTATTGCCAATACATTTATTGAAGCAATAAATAAAACATACAATGCAAATGTTCCATTAGCAATTGTGAACGATTATCCTAATGCATTATAGGATCATTAAAACTATAAAAAAGCCGTTTCAAGATATCTTGAAACGGCTTTTTTTATTTGAGTTATTTGAATAGTGTAAACAGCTAATAAAGCAATAAGGCTTAAAGTAAAATCTACTGAAT
>CBFHLF010000317.1:0-1799 GCA_965656555.1 uncultured Acidiluteibacter sp.
TCTGCAATTAAGTGCCATAATTCCTCAGAAATAAACGGCATCAATGGATGAATCACCTTTAAGATTCGCTCAAAATTCGCAATCGTTGCATCAAAGGTAGCACGGTCAATAGGTTGTTGATAAGCTGGCTTTATCATTTCTAAATACCATGAGCAGAACTCATCCCACACCAATTTATAGGTCGACATTAATGCATCTGACATTCGGAATTTACCGTAATGATCTTCAATCGTGATTAATGTTTCATTCAATTTATGGTCGAACCACTCAATGGCCTTTTTAGAGCTTTCCGGTTGTTCAATATCTGCTACTTCCCATCCTTTTACCAATCGGAATGCATTCCAAATCTTATTACTAAAGTTTCTTCCTTGCTCACATGAACTTTCGTCAAACAATAAATCATTTCCAGCAGGCGAACTGAATAACATTCCAATACGAACACCATCAGCGCTGTACTTTTCAATCAATTCAATTGGGTCAGGAGAATTCCCTAATGACTTTGACATTTTACGTCCTTGCTTATCCCGGACGATACCAGTATAATACACATTCTTGAACGGCGGCAAATCCTTGTATTCATAACCCGCCATGATCATCCGTGCCACCCAAAAGAACATAATCTCGGGAGCGGTCACCAAATCATTGGTTGGATAATAATAATTAATGTCTTTATTATCTGGATTTTTAAATCCATCAAATACAGAAATTGGCCATAACCAAGAAGAAAACCACGTATCTAAGCAATCCTCATCTTGTCTTAAATCGGCAACAGTTAAACTAGTGTTACCTGACTTTTCCTTTGCTAAATCAAGCGCCAAATCAGCTGTTGCAGCCACTACATAATCATTAGCTCCTGCGCCAAAATAGAACGCAGGGATTTGATGTCCCCACCACAATTGACGAGAAACACACCAATCCTTGATGTTTTCCATCCAGTGTTTGTAGGTATTTTTTGTATTAGCAGGATAAAATTTGATGGTGTCGTCCATTACTTTTTCAAGCGCCGGAGCAGCCATTTCTTTCATCTTGCAGAACCACTGCATCGATAACTTTGGCTCAATGGCAGCATTCGTTCGTTCAGAATATCCCACTTTATTTTGGATGTCTTCTTCTTTAATTAATGCACCTATTTCTTTTAAGTCTTTCGCGATTTGTTTTCTTACGTCAAATCGATCTTGACCCACATATAATTGCGCTGCTTCATTCAGCGTGCCATTATCATTTAGGATATCAATACTTTCTAAGTTGTGACGAATTCCTAATTCGTAATCATTGATATCGTGGGCAGGAGTTACTTTCAAACAACCAGTACCAAATTCCATGTCTACATATTCATCTTGAATAATTGGAATCACTCTACCTATCAATGGGACAATTGCTTTCTTTCCCTTTAGATGCATGTATCGCTCATCATTCGGATTCACGCAGATGGCAGTATCACCCAAAATAGTCTCCGGACGGGTAGTCGCAATGGTCAATAACTCATCGCTACCTTCTACTTGATATTGAATGTGATAAAATTTAGAATTTACCTCCTTATGAACTACTTCTTCATCAGAAAGTGCTGTTTGGGCAGAAGGATCCCAATTGATCATTCGAACTCCTCGGTAAATTAACCCTTTATTAAATAAGTCTATAAATACTTCTTGAACAGCCGCCGATAGGTCTTCCTCCATGGTGAATCGGGTACGTTCCCAATCACAAGAAGCCCCAAGTCTTTTCAACTGACTTAGAATAGTGCCGCCATACTCCTCGGTCCATTCCCAAGCATGTTTTAAAAAGTCTTCACGACTTAAGTC
>CBFHLF010000318.1:0-1773 GCA_965656555.1 uncultured Acidiluteibacter sp.
TCGCAAAATGTAACTCCATTGATGAGATCTTTAATTTCATTGATTATTGGGAGGAGCATCGCAATGAATTGGATTTTGAGATTGATGGGATTGTTATAAAGGTAAACGATTACCATTTACAAGAGGAATTGGGTTACACCGCTAAAAGTCCAAGGTGGGCAATAGCGTATAAATACAAAACTGCTCAAGCACGAACTGTACTAAATGAAATTACCTACCAAGTTGGTAGAACGGGAGCTATTACTCCTGTAGCAAACCTTTCTCCAGTTTTGCTTGCAGGAACCACTGTAAAGCGGGCCTCTTTACATAATGCTGATCAGATTGAAAAGCTCGATGTGCGAGAAGGTGATACGGTATTGGTAGAAAAAGGAGGCGAAATTATACCAAAAATAGTCGGTGTAGACCTTGATAAACGCCCAACTAATAGTGAACCTAATCGGTACATCACTAAATGTCCTGAGTGTGATTCAGAGCTAAGAAGAATAGAAGGGGAGGCACAGCACTATTGTCCAAATGAATGGTCATGTCCACCGCAGATAAAAGGAAAAATGGCGCACTTTATTTCACGTAAAGCAATGGATATTGATGGGCTAGGAGAGGAGACGGTACAGCAGCTGTATGATGCCGGCTTGGTGAGTAATATTGGTGATATTTATTCGCTAAAGAAGTCAGAATTGCTTCCTTTGGAGCGGATGGCAGACAAGTCAGTAAATAATTTGCTGGAAGGAGTTCAGGCTTCAAAAGATGTGCCTTTTGAGCGGGTGTTGTTTGCTATTGGGATACGATTTGTGGGCGAAACAGTTGCTAAAAAATTAGCGAAACATTTTCGATCAATTTCTGCGATTCAACAAGCATCTTTTGATGAATTAGTTGCTGTGGATGAAATAGGGGATAAAATAGCGGAGAGTGTTTTAAACTTTTTCGCTGAAGAGAAGAATCAAGCCCTTATAGCGCAGCTGGAGCAAGTGGGTTTGCAATTTGAGTTAGCCGAATCAGATGATACTGCAGTCTCCAATCTATTGGATGGAAAAACATTCGTTGTTTCTGGCGTTTTTGAGAAATTCTCAAGAAACGAACTAAAGCAAGCAATCGAGCAAAATGGCGGGAAAAATGTCGGGTCTTTATCGGCAAAAACCAATTACTTAATTGCAGGAGATAAAATGGGGCCGGCTAAAAAGGAGAAGGCGGAGAAGCTGGGCATTACAATTATTTCAGAAGATGACTTTATTCAGCTGATTCAGGCTTGACTTGTAAGACTCCATCAATAGATATAATTTCTTCGTTATCGACAAGGTAACGGGCTAAGTTTAGCACGTCTTCTTTTTTGTGGCGCTTTATTCTATTGGGTAATTCATATATGGCTAGTGGTTCTTCGGCAATGGTCTGTTTTATGAGTTGGCCAAGTTCTTTTAACTGTAGCTCGTTTAAATCGAGTTTATTTTGCTCTAAACAAACATCGCATACGCCGCAACGGTGGGTTTCCATTTCGCCAAAATATTGCAACAGCATGCTAGATCTACAGCGGGTATGGCTCGTTACAAAGTCAATTACTGACTTCAGTTTTTGATGGGCTATTTTCTTTCGCTCTGCATAATTTTCATTCGAAATGCGCAAATCTTCTATGGCCATGCGTTCTGTAATCAACGTAAGTTGTGGTAAGCTGCTTTGTTCGATATAATCAATGACTTCCAATTTTTTCAATCGATTCAATAGATCAACAATTGCACTTTTCGATAGCTTGGTTTTTTTGGCAATATCGAATTCATTAATATT
>CBFHLF010000319.1:0-1752 GCA_965656555.1 uncultured Acidiluteibacter sp.
CCGTGCAAGCGCAGCTCTCTAACTTATCTACGCTAGCACAAGAAACATTTTCAGGGATTCGAATTTTAAAATCATTTGTAAAAGAGGAATATGCGAACAAAACCTTGGATCGCGAAGCCACCACCTACAAAGAAAAAAACTTAGACCTCGTAAAAACAGAGGCGCTCTTTATGCCGATTATGATTCTATTGATTGGGTTGAGCACCATTTTTACCATTTATATTGGTTCTAAAATTTACTTAGAAGCAAAAGCAGCTGGCGTTACCCCTCCTATTTCTCCTGGAAATATCGCAGAATTTGTCATTTATGTGAATATGCTGACATGGCCTGTAACTGCACTCGGGTGGGTTACATCTTTGGTACAGCGCGCTGCAGCCTCCCAGCGACGAATCAATGAGTTTTTAGAAACTCCTCCAGAGATTATTTCGCCCAATGATGATCCGATTGAAATCAACGGATCAATTGAATTTAAGAACGTAAGTTTTGTCTACCCCGATTCAGGCACGCAAGCACTTGACAAAATCAATTTGACGATAAATGCGGGAGAAACACTGGCCATTATCGGGCGAACTGGTTCAGGAAAATCAACCATTGCCGATTTGATTTGCCGACTGTATGACCCTACGGATGGAGCAGTTATGATGGATGGCAAAGATATACGGGAGATTAACCTGAATGCACTAAGAAACAACACTGGATATGTACCTCAGGAAGTGTTTCTATTCTCTGACAACATCGCTAACAACATTGCTTTTGGCTACAGCGAAGAAATGCCTTCAACAGAAAAAATTGAACAGGCCGCCAAAGATGCTGCGATCTACAGCAACATTATGGACTTTCCGAATAAGTTTGAAACGATTTTAGGAGAACGAGGTATTACCCTGTCTGGTGGACAGAAGCAACGGATATCGATTGCACGCGCGATTATAAAGCAACCCAAGTTGATGATTTTTGATGACTGCCTATCCGCCGTGGATACCGAAACGGAAGAAACCATTCTTAAAAACCTGAATAGAATTGGTAAGGATAGCACCAAAGTAATTATTAGCCATCGGGTGTCATCCGTTAAAAATGCTAATAAAGTTATTGTACTGGAGCAAGGTAAAATTGTAGAAGAAGGCACTCATAACGAGCTGCTCGCAAAGAAAGGCTTATACTTTGAGACCTATGAAAGGCAATTATTAGAAGATCAAGAAACGGCAGAAAAATAGTCTATTTCGTTAACATTTTTTTATTTAGCTTTGTTGGAGACACTAATTAATTTCAATATAACAGCACAATTAGTCTACAAGGATGGAAGGAAATGGAAACTACGAAAATGGGCAAGGCAGAGAAGATGAAGTTTTTTCTAAAGCAGTAAGGGCAGGAAAACGAACGTATTTCTTTGATGTGAAATCAACTAAAAACGACGATTATTACCTTACGGTAACCGAAAGCAAACGAAGATTCAATGCCGACAATGGTAAGTTTTTTTATGAGAAGCACAAGCTGTTTCTTTACAAAGAGGATTTTGAGAAATTCTCGGACAGCTTAACTGAAGCCATCGAAAAAATAAAAGAACTAAAGTTAGCCCAAGGAGAAGAAGTGGTAGAGAAAACGTCAGGTGATTTCACTGATGTGAATTTTGATGATTTAGATAGCTAATAAAAGCGGACAAATAGATAATAAAAAAGGTCGAATCGGATGATTCGACCTTTTTTTGTTTCTGACCTATGGATGTTGATGGAGGAGATTCTACTTAGGTAGACGGAA
>CBFHLF010000320.1:0-1709 GCA_965656555.1 uncultured Acidiluteibacter sp.
TAACAGAAACGGCTACTTCAGAAGTTGTAATCATATCGATTGGAGTCTTGTAGCTTTCGAAGATTTCAAACACTTTCCGCAGAAAGCCATAGGCCAATAGCATTCGACCTGATTTTATTTTTATCGCTGTGATACCATCTTTCGCGGCAATCGCCTTAATGCCTTCTCCAGAGAGCTCTGCTGTAATCAGCGTGCCTTCTGCTTCAGGCTGCAACGTACTTTTTAGGCGAACGGGAATATTGGCTTCTTTAGCCGGCCGAATACTCGAAGGGTGTAGAATTTTTGCTCCAAAATAGGCCAACTCAGCAGCCTCATCAAATGACAATTGTTCAATTGGGCTTGTTTTATCAACTATCCGAGGATCGTTATTGTGCATCCCATCTATATCGGTCCAAATCTGTACCTCTTTAGCATCGGCAGCTACACCAATAATTGAAGCGGTATAATCACTTCCACCGCGCTTTAAATTGTCAATCTCACCATACACATTGCGACAAATAAAACCTTGTGTTATAAAACAATTTACCGAAGAGTGTGCTGCTAATTCGCGCCTTAAATTTTCTTTGATGTAAAATTGATCTGGTTCATCTTCTTTATCAATCCGCATAAAGTTTAACGCAGGTAATAGCGCTGATGGATGGTTAAGTTCTTGCAAATACAATTGAAAAAGTGCGGTAGAAATCAACTCTCCTTGAGCTAATACTGCTTTTTCTTCAAAAACAGTAAAGGAATCCATCGTAAACTGTTTCAAATAATTAAAATGAGAGGAAAGCAGCTCGTTTGCTGATTGTTTATACGAATCCGTTTGGTATAGTTCTTCTACCGTCCGTTTATACTTTTCATGAAGTCCTGCTAATAAATCAGTGGCCACATCACTCTTTTTCTGATGCAGATAATTAGCAAATTCTACCAAACTATTGGTGGTACCGCTCATGGCAGACAATACCACAATAGTATCTTCGTCCGTTGCAACAAGCTGAGCAACTGTCTTCATCCTTTCAGCAGATCCTACAGAGGTTCCGCCAAATTTTAATACTCTCATAATGGCTATTTATTTCGGTCAAGCAAATATAAGGTTTGAGAGCTATCAAGCAGCGTTTTCAGTAGTTTAATCATCCATTATAATTAAGACCTTTTAACGCCAAAACAAGTTTTAAAATAATTATTTTTGGTGCCTTTAACCAATTCGCAATTCAAGAATTTATGAGAAGCCTCTTAAAGAAAGAGATACAAAGTTTTTTGGGATCATTGATTGGCTACATTGTGATCATTGTTTTTCTCACCACCATCGGGCTGCTGATGTGGATATTTCCGGGGAACAACAATGTACTCGATAGCGGATATTCAAGCATCGACACATTATTTGCTGTAGCTCCTTGGGTATTTATGTTTCTAATTCCGGCCATTACCATGCGTTCGTTTGCCGATGAAAAGAAAGCGGGAACCATTGAATTTCTGCTCACACGTCCTTTAACTGATTTACAAATTATTCTTTCTAAATATTTTGCAGGGGTACTTCTGGTGATTATCTCACTACTCCCTACCCTTGTGTATTTTGGAAGTGTCTATTTCTTAGGAAGTCCTGTTGGAAATATTGATTTAGGCGCTATGTGGGGCTCTTACATTGGTTTGCTGTTCTTGGCTGCAGGTTTTGTTAGCATCGGTATTTTTGCTTCTTCCATCACCGAGAATCAAATCATATCATTTAT
>CBFHLF010000321.1:0-1691 GCA_965656555.1 uncultured Acidiluteibacter sp.
ACACAATAAAAATGGTAATATGTACAGTATATCTGATACCCGTGGTAAGGATTAGGTTCTTTGCTCAATAAAAAGTAGCCTTCGTTTTTTAATTCAGAATATGTAGTCGGGTAACAATGATTATAATTGCTTAATTTTTATATATGGAAGACAAAAGCGAACAAGAAAAGAAATCACTTAAATCTGGCGCTGAGGATTTGTTTGACACTTGGAGGAGAGCATCCAGAATAACGTCAACTGATTCCACTTTGACGATACTAAAGAAGGTAGGGATTAAAGTGGGTGGTATTTTGCTATTTATTTTATTTAGCCCTCTTCTACTTGTTATTTTTTTGTTTGTGGTAGCGGTTTCTCTATGATTAAGCGTCTGCTTCATTATTCATTTCTGGTGCCTTGTGTAGCTTTCTTCGCTCACCAGATTATTCAGAAAATTGTTGGGCTCTCCTTCCCATTGGCCGACAATTACCTTG
Organism: uncultured Acidiluteibacter sp.; assembly: GCA_965656555.1. Taxonomy (GTDB): domain Bacteria; phylum Bacteroidota; class Bacteroidia; order Flavobacteriales_E; family Vicingaceae; genus Acidiluteibacter. The sequence goes on from CBFHLF010000321.1 coordinate 471, forward strand.
ATCCTTTTTGTTTCGGCGCATTAGTTCCTCCGCTTTTATTATTGGAAAGGAAGCTACTTTTTAATCAAACAAATTACTCTAAATTGGAGTTGATGCTCTTGTTGATAGTCCTTGTTGTGTTCTCAGAAGTCTTTCTTCCGTTTGTTTCTGATCGTTTTATAGCAGATTCTATTGATGTGGGTTTAATCGTTCTCGGAGGTGGCTGGTACAGGTGGTTAGGAAATCCTCCAACATAGTCGGTGTATGATTATTTTCCTGAAGGAAGATTTAGTTTGTTGATTTTCTTAATCGGACCTGGACAAAATGCTTTGTGGCAGCTCATGCAACTATTGATTAGGCTTGTGTAATTTTGTTCAGCATTTTCAGGTGAGGAGTTAGTAAGCTTTTCAATTCCTTTAAGGTAAGCAGTTCCCCAAGCTTTAAATTCAGCTGAAGCAGCTTTTTCAGGCTCGGTAGCGTGAGCAGATAGTATTTTTTCGTGATCTATTTTTACAGTGACTGTTTCTCCCTCTTGAACCTGTTTTTTTATTCGTTCTACATCTGCAAACATTTTACGCATTAGCAGAGCAAGTTCGCTGTCTCCGTTGGGATTAATGGTTTTTTTTACGGGTGTTTGCACTGTTTTGATTTCTTTTTCAGGAGTATCTTGGCAAGCTTGAAAAACTATTAAGCTAAAAATTAAGAAGATAAAAGTTGGTAGGATTTTATTCATAAGATATTATTTGAGATCAACAAGGTAGTAAAAAGGCTGAATTTGTGTTCGGTGGGGTGTAAAAATCCTAGAATTAATGTTAAAAAAATGAGGTTGAGTATAGTAGGAAGCTGCGTTAGGGATAGCAGTGGCATCCTTTTATAGAGTGCAGCGAAATAAAAGATATAACGTATAGCCCGACCTTTTAGGTAACGCCCAAAAACTTTACGGAGTTACGATCCACTCGAGGTTTTTGTCCCAATTTGACCGAATAGTGATATTGCCTTCATAGAGCGCTACTCGCTCTGGTAGAATTCCTTTTAAGTAATCACCAGTGTCCCATTCACCGTTTTTGTTAGTATCAAATATAACCTTGAGGCGGTATGTTCCGCCATTGAGGTATTTAAAGTTAATAGCTTCTTCATTTCTAGTCACGACAGACTTTACCAGTTTATTCCCTTCTGTCAGCAGTTGCAAAATGAGTTGCTCACCCTCTTCTGTATTTTTTGCCGTTATTTTAACAGAAAGAT
>CBFHLF010000322.1:0-1681 GCA_965656555.1 uncultured Acidiluteibacter sp.
TAGCTTGTGTTGGAACTTATGCCCAGCAAAACAGAATACCATTAAATGAAGTCCCTATGAATTTAGCTCCACTTTCAGCGGAAGAGTTAAAGTATAGCCTGACCCACATTAAGGTAAATAAAGCCCCCGGCGATACTTTATTTTACGAAGACTTTAGCGGTGGATTTGCAACCAATGGTTGGACTTCAGTAGATACTACTCAAAATGGCTTTGATTGGATTTATACTACTGCCGCTCCCGGTGGTCAATATTCGACCACCATTCCTGCATTAAACTCTGTGACGGCTGGAAATGGTTTTGCCTCCTTGCCCTCAGATTTGTATAATACGCCTACTCCTACTGCAGGATTTAGTCAAATTGGTTCATTTTTAACTTCAGGGCCAATAGCAATTAACCCAGTTGCAAATTTATTATTGAGATGGAGACAATCAATGCGTTATTGCTGTAATCCTTCTATTGAAAGTTTGGAGCTGCAAGTTTCTAATGATGGTGTGAATTTTGTTGCTTTCGATGCCAAATTCGGAAAGCAACCAAATGCTATAATGACTGAAGATGCAGAAGTTAACATTTCTTCTGTTGCTGCTGGTCAGGATACTATCTACTTAAGATTTTTCCAATCTTCTTCTCACTATTTCTGGATGATTGATGATATAGCTATTATTGAAGACACTGATAATCAACTCTCCATTATACAGGCGAATGCTACATTCGGGAGTAGTTTGTTTGATGGTTTCTATACACAAATCCCTGCAATTCAATTTCGATCGATGAGTTTTAGTACCGATATTTTAAATGTGGGGTCATTTGATGCTACAAATGTTAAATTGTTTACTAAGATAGTCGACTCATTTGCAGGTATAATTTTTTCTGATTCATCACTGAATATCGATACCATTAAAGCCCCATTAGGAGTGGCAACTGCAAAAAGTGTACAGTCTTTTACCTCTGCTTCTATAGGACTACATACAATATCATTTGTTGTATCAGCAGATTCAGCGCATACTACCCCCTCTCTGGCAAGGCACCAATTCGAATGGATAAAGTCGGATACTGTATTCGCAAAGGATTACAATAGGGTAGGAGGTATGATTGGGCCTAGCTCTTATGTAGGAGGGGATAATGATGGCTCTAGAATTGGAACAAATTATACCATCGTTAACTCGGCGAGGTTATCTTCCATTTCTTTCTATGTATCCTCTTCTACATCAAATGTTGGGGTAAGTGTTAATGCTCAAATTTGGGGATTTGATACGTCTCAAGCGACTTTAAACGATATGTTAAATGTACCGGGTGTAAAATTTCAATCACCAACCCCATATACAATTACATCATCTGATCTCGGAAGTTGGGTTCATCTTCCATTGGGGATATATGGCAGCACTGTCAATATTACACCGGGCCAATATGTTGCTGCAATAGAACAGGTATCCGGAAATGCGAATCAACTTAGTCTAAGTCTGGGGCGTGATATTTCAGTAGAGCCTTTTCAGCCATATGGAAAACAGTTTGTTTCTTTGGTTTATGCTAACGATGCTGCTCCTGCTTGGGGCAATATTTTTGCTCAACCAATGATACGAATGAACTTCGGTTTATTAGTAGGTGTTGAAGAAGCTGCAAAAGCTATCGAAGGTTTTACAGTATCTCCTAACCCTAATAATGGTCAATTCAATGTAGAAGTAAC
>CBFHLF010000323.1:0-1649 GCA_965656555.1 uncultured Acidiluteibacter sp.
AATACTTCTCTCCACTTCAATTTTCTCATCAGTGGTATTTTATTCAGGAAAAAACCCTCAAAATGATGCGTAACCATTGCACTGGCATATTGGTCACTGATAAACTCGAAAAAATTCATCAAATTGAAGGCAGCATTATCAAAAAAGTAAGTCTCATTTCCATTATGAATCTCCAAAATTGGAAACGGCAATGTTCCCCAATATTTACCTGCTTGTAGCTTTACATTGGTTCGACCAAAAGTTCCTAACTTAATATTATCTGACAATGACAAAACAGCTTTGGTATAGGCATAATCTCCACCAAAAACATCTTCTAAACCAAATCCTAAGCCTAACTCCACAATAGGGTATTCTGTACCAAGACTAATCCGATTAAACTCTCCAGACACAAATGCTTCTTGATAGGCGAAACGCGTTCTAAACCCAACTTCCGTAGTTCTAATATTACTAACAGGCTTGAGCGTTCCGGCATCGGGAGCATTGTATTCTATACTCCCTAAAGGAGTCATATCTCTTGTTGTAACTGTTAATTCTGTAGAGAATCCATTAAACCAAAATCGCTCTGTACCAATCTTAAATTCTTCTACACCGGTTAGTTTGTCATTTGGGTTTCTTCGAAGTACAGAAGATAGTATATTGTCTTCACTAAAGGCATTTTGGCTTAAACCAAGCTGCTCAACATCTTTAGAATAATTCAGACTAACAGAGTGGCGAGGCTCTTTGGATAAAAAATACAGCAACCCTCCACCGTACTTAAACTCCTCATCTTTTAATCCATAAGCAAGATAGCCATCAACCATTAACTTCGTGCTAAATTCATTGCTAGTTCTACCTCCGACTCTAAACCGATGGCCCTCCACTTTATTAAAACTGTAAGCATTAAAGTATGGCCCTATCTCAAAAAGCCCAACCTCTTTATATCCAGTAAACACCAGCTGAATAACATCGATAAATGTTCGAAAAGCAGGTACATTTTTTACTGAATCGACCATTTTATATATATTCTTTTCACTTTCAGCTAAAGTATCATGTCTATTAGCATCCCAGTAGCTCTCAGGCAGATCGTCGGCTCCTTTTTCAACAACTACTCGCTCTAGACCGTTGAACAAGCTATCCGGCCGAGGATCATTGATTACAAAATCTTCATAAGTTGTTGTTTTCCTTCCATATAGCCCCATAGATTTTTTTGCTACCGTAAAATCTACGATTAACTTATCCTTGTTTAACATCCAGTACTCTCCATCTACTTTTTTGTATCGCTGCTCTACTGAAAATCCATTAATGAAGTTGATGTTGGCTTTATCATTTATACTGGCCTCTATTCGTTTGATGGCATAGGTGGTGTCATTGATCCACATGGTTCCACTAAACACTGGCTCTTGTACTTGCTTGGGCTCAAACTTTATTTCATAACAAAAGTTACCATCAACAACCATTGAATCTAAGAGATAGTACTTATAAAATCGTTTACCAAAATCAGCAATCGGGCTTACAAATGACTTACCAAATACCCCAATATGATTTTCATAAACATTTACATTTTGATACATATCACCCAAAAACTGCGACACACTTTCATTGGACACTCCCGATACTTTGGTCGCTTTGATAAACTCTCGCTCCGACTTTGGCTCTCTTCTGTAATAATA
>CBFHLF010000324.1:0-1645 GCA_965656555.1 uncultured Acidiluteibacter sp.
GTTTAAGCCTTTCTAGTGGCTGATCATCATGCTCTAAGTAATGCCACATGGTGATGACATCAGGTTTTACAGATTGGTCAAGCTGTTCCACTTCACCAACTTTTAATGTGATGTCCCGAAACAGCTCCTTTTCTTTTGCCCAACCATGGTCGGAGAAATCTATGCCGAATACTTCACAGTTGAATAGCTCTTTACAAGTCTTCAAGAAAGTAGGCTTTCCGCAGCCAATGTCAAGTATAATCGAATCTTTGTCTACATGGAAATGCTTTTGCAATAACTGAGCCCGCTTATTGTCAAGCTTTATTTGACTTTTTCTTACAATGTTGGCATACTTTCCCCATGCTTCGGCTCCTCTGTATGGCAAATAATGGGATGTATAATACGCTTTGAGTTCACTTTGTGGTAGTTGTGGGTTGATGAATACAGCGCCGCAATCAATGCATCGATCAAAGTCAAATACTTCTTTTTTAGGATGCATCTGAGCAGTGTTTTTCGCATGAGCAGTTAGATTTTTACTCGCACAAACCGGACATGCAAAAAGCGTTATCATAGATTAAAAACTTAATTTAAAAGGAAAACACTGCTCCCTTTTAAATTGTTTAATTATGGTAATCTGCTTGGCGTTTAAAAACGCCTTTTCTAGAATTAAAAGAGCCCAATAATGCTTCCGTCGGCTTCCATTTTTATTAATTCCGCTGATGGTGTTACTGGTAGGCCTGGCATACGCAGCATATTTCCTGCTATTGGAATAATAAAACCTGCACCTGCTGCAATTTCAAACTCACGAATGTGAATATCAAAATCTTCGGGACGGCCTATTCGCTTTTCGTCATCGCTTAAACTTTTTTGGGTCTTAGCCATACAGATGGGTAAATCACCATAGCCTAACGCTTCAAATCGTTTCAATTGTCGTTTTGCTTTTGCCGATAACACGACCCCTTTAGCTCCGTAAATCGTAGCACATATTTTTTCAATTTTTTGAATTGGGGCATCTGTTAGTGCATATGTCGGTTTGAATGCTTTTGTTGATCTCTCGGCTGCTTCAACCACTTTTTCTGCTAATTCGGTGCATCCTTTTCCACCTTCAGCCCATCCATGGCTGAGGGCTACAGAAACGCCAAGCTTTTCGCACAATCGCCAAATACACCAGTGAAAGTACCACAAAAGTGTAAAACATCATGTACTGAGGCGCACCTGCTTTCCATAACAGCAGCCCAACCAATAGCTTTTAAAATACGATTCATCCCATACATATTTGGTATAGCATCTACGCTAATACCAGTTTGTTGTAAACCTTCTAAATACGTATTATGTGCTACTTGACTTAAATAGTCCACATTTTTACGCATAGCATAACGCCAAACTGCTTGGTCAATAGCAGAATAGTCCTCATAATTTTGAGGTTTTATAAACTGTCTTAAATGCTTAGGTAAACGATCTAAAATAGGATTAGACTCAATATTTTTAAACTCCATGTTTTTATATTTGACTTGACGTAAAAATACAAAAAAAACGTAGTAAAAGACACTTAAAAAAAATAGGAGTTTATTAAAACAATCAAAACAACTTAGTATATTTGTACCATGATTAAATTAGCAACATTTTTATTTATTAGCGGAGGAGAAATAGTTTTCATCCTACTTAT
>CBFHLF010000325.1:0-1640 GCA_965656555.1 uncultured Acidiluteibacter sp.
CCTCTCTTTTTTAATTCATTTAATACTTGTACCGTAAGTTTTGCTCCTGTACATCCTAGTGGATGACCTAAAGCTATCGCTCCACCATTTACGTTTACTTTGGATTTATCTAGCCCCAACTCTCTAATTACAGCCACCGATTGAGAAGCAAACGCTTCGTTCAATTCGATTAAATCCAAATCTTCTAATTTTAAATTGGCTTGCTCTAAGGCCATCGGAATTGCTTTGATTGGCCCTATTCCCATAATTCTTGGATCTACACCTGTCGCTGCATAAGAAACTAATCTAGCAATTGGCTTCAAATTCAACTCTTTTACCATTTTCTCTGAAACGACTAATACAAAAGCAGCTCCATCGTTGGTTTGAGATGAGTTTCCAGCAGTTACTGAACCACCTTGAGCAAATACAGGTCGTAATTTTGATAATGCCTCCACACTCGTTCCTGCTCGTGGTCCTTCATCTTTCGTTACGGTATAGTTTCTCTTTTTCTTTTTTCCGTTATCGTAGTAATTTTCTTCTACTTCTATGGGAGCTATATCATCCGCAAAACGATTATCAGCCTGAGCTTTTAATGCTTTCATATGAGATTCGTATGCAAACTCATCTTGCTCTTTGCGAGAAACATTATATTCTTTGGCTACTGCCTCAGCAGTTAGTCCCATTCCCCAATAATAGGTTGGGTTTTCTTTTGCCACATCAGCGTTCGGAACAATTCTCCATCCGCCCATCGGCATGCAACTCATCGATTCTACACCACCTGCGATTACGCAATGGTTCATTCCGCTCTTTATTTTTGATGCCGCTATTGCGATGGTTTCTAATCCCGAGGAGCAGTATCTATTTACGGTCATCCCCGGAACAGTAATGTTATTTAGGCCAATTAGTGAAATTAATCGGCCTACATTTAGCCCTTGCTCAGCCTCTGGGCTAGCATTTCCTACAATTACGTCGTCGATATGCTCGGAGGTAACTTGTGGATTATCCTTCATTAAATGTTTGATTACTTGCGCTGCAATATCATCAGGGCGCGTAAAACGCAATTGGCCTCTGCCTGCTTTACCTACTGCTGATCGATATCCTGCTACTATATATGCTTCCATGTTGTTGTCTTTTTAGTGGTGAAACTTCGATTCAGTTGTGACTAGTTTCTTAAAACTTTTCCTTTGGTTACGATGCTCTGTAAACGTTCTAAGGTTTTTTTCTTGGTACATAATTCTACAAAAGCTTTTCGTTCCAATTCTAATAGATACGTTTCAGAAACTTCGGTGATCTCAGATAAATCGCCTCCGCACATAACGTATCCTAACTTTTCAGAGATTAACGCATCGTGTTCAGATATATAATTACCCGATTTCATGGAGTTAGCTCCTACGTAAACGATACCTAAACCTTCTTTCCCAAGAACTTTAATGTCTTTTCGCTCTACAGGCTGGCTATAGCCTTTATCAGCTAAGGAAAGTGCCGCTTCTTTAGCTCGCTTCAATTGAAACTCCCGACTCACAACCACTTCATCAATTCCTTCACGTAAGTAGCCTTTGTCAAAGGCTTCATAAGCTGAGGTAGAAACCTGTGCTTGACCGATGGTTAAAAAGCGTTCTCTCATTGCATTGATGCGAATATCACCTTCTTTCAGGCTATCA
>CBFHLF010000326.1:0-1599 GCA_965656555.1 uncultured Acidiluteibacter sp.
CTTAGTGGCTGCTCCTGAAAAGATTTTTACTTTTGATGACATTTCTTTATAACTGCTTTTATGCTCATTAAAGGGGGTGCAAATTTATCAAATTAATTAAAGCATCACAATAAATAGTCATTTGTTTATAAACTTTTTTTCAAAAAGGTTTCTCCGAGTCAAAACTATTGAATAATTTCGCACTCTGTTTGAATGATAATTCAACATGCCCGGGTGGCGGAACTGGTAGACGCGCTGGATTCAAAATCCAGTTCTTTCGGGAGTGCGGGTTCGATTCCCGCCCCGGGTACTTAGAAAAGCATCTTAAGAAATTAAGATGCTTTTTTTGTTTTCTAGAAATACAGGTTCTCTATTCGTAGGGATGTAATGAGGTCTTCTGTATGAGATTTGAAGTGCCAAACATAGAATAAAACTCAAAGAACAGGTAGATGCGTCCCGATGAATCGGGATTCTTTCGGGAGTACTTCAATTAATATCGAAGACTCGGGTATTTTGAAGCACTTAATTAAAAGAAAGAACCACTTCTGTGCATAATCAGTTAATCCCGAAGAAGAATTTATTATTTGTTTGAAGCTGTTTTGTAGATGACTTGATTCTGCTACATTTGTCAACTATGAATCAAGTACTCTTTTCTTTAGATCTTATTGGAACCTTCGTGTTCGCTATATCCGGAGTTATATCTGCATCAAAGAATAAGCTTGATTTATTTGGTGCGTTATTTCTAGGGTTTATAACTGCCGTAGGTGGTGGTACCATTCGCGATTTGTTGTTAGGAGTGACTCCGGTTAGTTGGGTTACTGACACCTACTACCTTTTTATAATCATACTTGCAGTAATTGTTACTTACTTGTTTAAAAAGCAAGTGTTGAGGCTGCGCAAAACGTTGTTCTTTTTTGATACTGTCGGGATTGGTGTTTTCACCATATTAGGTTTACAAAAGGCTCTTAATTTAGATGTAAGCCCGATTGTAGGTATCTTGATGGGTACTTTTTCTGCCGTTTTGGGTGGTGTAGTTCGGGATACTTTGGTTAACGATATACCACTAATTTTCAGAAATGAAATCTATGCCACTGCTTGTATTATTGGAGCTACTGTTTTTTTAATACTACAAGAGTTTAATGTCATTTTTGAGGTGAATGTCTCCATAGCTATTGCGGTAATTATTATTATCCGTCTTATTTCTGTAAAGTATAAAATTGGATTACCTAAAATAGAAACGGAGTAGTTTATTTAATGTACACCGTCTTTTTATTGACAAACTCCATCAAACCATCCATTGATAGTTCTCTACCGTAACCAGAAATTTTAGTTCCTCCAAAAGGAATTCTTGGATCTGACTTAACCATGTCATTGATAAAAACGGCTCCATCTTCTAGTTCAGATATATAAGGTGCCAAGCGCAATGGCTGTTCAGAAAACAGAGATACTCCTAAACCAAAACTGCTGCTGTTAGCTATTGCAATGGCTTCTTCTTCTGATTTTACCTTTATTACAGAAGCAACTGGGCCAAATAATTCTTCTGAATAGGCCCGCATTTCCGCAGTTACTCCTTCAATAATCGTTGGCTCAAAATGAGCTTTGTTTCTTTTTCCACCGAGC
>CBFHLF010000327.1:0-1591 GCA_965656555.1 uncultured Acidiluteibacter sp.
CCCGCCATAGCCATTATCTGTTTTTCTGCTAATTCCTCTTCTCGAAAAAGTCGATGAATTTCCATGGCCATTTCAGGGGTTCCATAAGGCACGTTTTCTCTAGAGGTTGGTACCTTGTTTAATAATGATTTCCATAAGTCGAGGTGATGCACATGAATAACGGCTTTAATAGTATGATTATATTCATATATCGCTGCATGGGTCATCGACTCTGAAGATGCTTTTATAGGGCCTTTACACCAAACAGTATTCGCTTTTAGATCATATTGCGTAACAGTCGTAAAGTGTTCCTCCTTTATTGGAAATACATCGCCTGTTTGCGTACCTGAAATCACAAATGCTTCGGATGAGCTAAACTTTTGACTGATGTTACCAAACCCAATACCAAGGTCTGGATAATTTCCAATCAGTTTGAGTCGGTGCATCTCATCTCGCCACTTCATTAGACTTGTTAAGTCAAAATCAAACTCATTTGGCTGGTTTTCCCAGTTTAACTCAAATTTTATATATCCTTCATCAATCATCTGGTCTTTTTTTGCTCAGGAAATTGATTGGTTAGTCCTTCTTCGCTTGCTGCACAAATTCCTCGTTCTGTTATTAGTCCAGTTATTAATCGAGCAGGTGTTACATCAAATCCGTAGTTGGCAGCAGGAGTTGTCTCAGGGCAAATTAAAACGGATTCCATTCCATTTTTCCCTTTTCCAAAAACATACTTTACTTCGTCTTCAGACCTCATCTCTATTGGAATTTCATTAATTCCATCGTTAATGCTCCAGTCAATGGTTGATGAAGGTAGGGCTACATAAAATGGAACATGATTGTCGTTTGCAGCTAAGGCTTTTAGGTAGGTGCCTATTTTGTTTGCTACATCACCACTTCGAGTTGTTCTATCTGTTCCTACGATGACCATATCTACCATTTGATGCTGCATCAAGTGGCCACCTGTATTGTCTGTAATAAGCGTATGCGGAACACCTTGTTCATTAAGCTCAAATGATGTAAGGTTGGCACCTTGACTTCTTGGACGCGTCTCATCTACCCAAACGTGTACTTTAATTCCTTTTTGATGAGCTTGATAAATTGGAGACGTTGCTGTTCCCCAATCAATACATGCTAACCACCCTGCGTTGCAATGTGTAAGTATGTTTACTGTCTCCCCAGGTTTACTCTCGGCAATTTCTTCTATAATCGCTAAGCCATGCTGACCAATCATTCTGCAGGTTTCTACGTCGTCTTCTACGATTTTGTTAGCTCCACTTAATAAGCTCGAAATGATTGACTCTTGATCAGTTAACCCTTTGATATTTTTAAACTGTTCCTCGAGAGCCCATGCAAGATTGATGGCAGTTGGCCGTGTTTCATTAAGGTAGTTTTTGCGGTCTTGTAGGTATTGAATAATGTCATCACCTTTATACTCCACTGCTGCGAGGTATATTCCATATGCTGCCATTGCGCCTATTAGCGGTGCGCCTCTTACAATCATATCCTTTATTGCAATTCCCGCTTCTTCGGATGTGTATAGGGTTACAACTTCCGTTTTATGCGGGAATAATCGCTGATCAAATGTTTTGATCAATTGATTGTTTTGCTT
>CBFHLF010000328.1:0-1591 GCA_965656555.1 uncultured Acidiluteibacter sp.
TAGCTGATTCTATAAAAAAGGGAGTCCTGGCTGCACAAGCAATCACTGCTTAAAACTTATAGGAAATAGCATTACGCAGTGTGTAAATCGTCTCTGGCACCTCAGGAGCAGGCCTTGAATCGTATAGCAAGGTGTAAATTACCTTTAATGCCAGCTTATCACTAATGTCTATGTTCAGTGTTGTCTCATTGGATAACCGGTAATCTTTAAACTTCCATACTTTAGGTTGATAGTATGTTGTGCTGCTGATATTTGCATTTTTGGTGAGATCAATTTTAAACGAAAGGTAATTACTCATTCGCAATGCGTGCTCCACACCCAGATCACCCGTACCATCTTCGTATTCATACATAAACAGTGTAGCGAAATTAATCGTTACAGAGTCAGAACTAAACAACGTAAAACGCCCTCCACCACCGGCTAAATACCGAAAATCTATTCGCTGAATGGCGTTATACTGGCTTTGCATAAAAGCTTCCAATCGAAAACCTTTGTTGATTATCTTGTTGTATCGCAAGTGCTGAAATCCTCCATTTACATATGACTCATTATCTGCCTTAACGAAATTAATGTCGTTAAAGAACAAATAAATATCATCGCCTTTTCGATAACGAGCCTGTATCCGATTACCCAATTGATATAAAACGGAAGTATTCTTGTTAATGGTAAAATTGAAGTCAGCAGAGCCGCTAAACCCCTCTTCACTGTCTTTGGAGCGCTGATCTTCTATGTTGACGATTTGAGAAAACAACGGGAAACAAATTATTGTCAACACAATAACTAATCCATACTTCATACTACAACCTAAGCATTTTGAGATTTGTAATCGTGGTATAATTGATGAATAATCCCATCTGCAAGCCCAACTTTAGGAACCAAAACTCCTCCTACTTTAGCTTGCTTTAATGTATTCAAAAATAATTCTGCAGCAGGAATAATCACATCTGCTCTATCGGGCCGAAGACCCAGCTTTTCTATTCGCTCTTCTAAGGTATGACTTTCCAAAAATTCTTTTAGCTGCTTTATTTGTCCATTCTTCATCACTTTCATTTGCGGAAGACCACTCATCTTAAACAACTTATTAATATTTCCACCTGAACCAATCACCAACTCAGGTTGATACTTTTTACCTACTTCCTTCAACCAAGCATTCATTTCCTCTTTCACTCCTTCTTTTACTAAATTATCTCTCAGCCTGATCGTTCCAATATCAAAAGACCTTGACTTAACCCGCTCTTCTTTTTTAAAAATGGTGTACTCGGTGCTACCACCGCCAACATCCATGTATAAGTAATTCTTTGAGGAATCTAGCGAGTCTGCAATATGAGTTTCAAAAATTAGTTGAGCCTCAGCCTCTCCATCGATAATCGTTAACTGAACTCCTGATTCTTTATAAATTCTTTCAATTACTTCAGCCCCGTTTTGGGCATCGCGCATTGCAGAAGTGGCACAAGCCTTATAGGAAACTACATCATAAGCTTCCATCAAGTTTCTAAACGCTTGCATGCTCTTGATGAGTTTCACAATTTTTTCTTCCGTGATTCTATTCAGGTTAAAGGCATCTTCTCCCAATCGAATGGGAATGCGGATA
>CBFHLF010000329.1:0-1585 GCA_965656555.1 uncultured Acidiluteibacter sp.
TGGATAATTTTTTGATAAATCGACCAAAAATAATGGCAATCAAAATCACAACAGGCACCAAGCCCAACATTAATAAGGTTAACTTAACTGAAATGTAACTTAGCAGTGCAATCCCAATTAAAATAGTCAGGATTTGACGAATCAGCTCGGCAATTGTTGTAGTTAATGTTTCTTGAAGAAGTGAAATGTCAGAGGCTATTCGGCTGTTTAATTCACCCACCCTTCTTTCAGAAAAGAAATGCATCGGTAATTTAATCAGATGATTATAGGTGCTTTGACGTAAGTCGGCTAGCGTCTTTTGAGTAACGATAGCGAATAGGTATATTCGAAAGTAAGAGAATACTGCATTTGCAGCAAATACACCTAGTAATGCAATGGCAATGGAATTAATTTCCTTGAGCATTTCAGTGTTTGCAGAATCTACTAGCTGACCTGTGAGGTACGGGAATACCATTGAGGTAACACTTGAAAGCAATAAGAATACGAACCCTATTGCGAATGTAGTTTTGTAAGGTTTTACGTATTTAAACAACCGCAACGACTTCTTTAAATCGCTCTTGGTTATTTTCTTTTTAGGCGTGTCTGTTTGGTCTGCTTTTTTTCTTCTAAATCCTGCCATTCCTTTAATTTGGAGCAAAAGTAAGTATTATATAAATTTGCAGTCAAGTGAAGGAGAAAACAATTGATTTTTTGACAAAATAATTTTCATAAAATTTTATTACTAGTTAAAAAAGTTCTACTTTTGCTCTCCGTTTGAGAAAACCCTCGGCGGACTTTAATAAGGGGCAACCCCATATATCGGACGCTACAAAATTAAAACATAAAGATGAAAAGGACTTATCAGCCATCAAGAAGAAAAAGAAAGAACAAGCACGGATTTAGAAGCAGAATGGCTAGTGCTAACGGAAGAAAAGTATTAGCAAGAAGAAGAGCAAAAGGTAGACATAACCTTACTGTTTCTAGCGAAAAGACATATAAAGATTAATTGAAATTATTCAATAATTAAAGGTCTCAGTTTTTACTGAGACCTTTTTTTTGTGCTTAATTTTGATAAAAAGTCAAGTAGAATGATACGATTAGCAATAAATGGATTTGGAAGGATAGGTAGAATGGCTGCTCGTGTAGCGCAACAACATGAAGGTATTCAGTTGGTCGCTATAAACGATTTGGCAGATATTAATACGCTTGGTCACTTATTCAAGTACGATTCTGTTCATGGTCGTTTTGATGGCACAGTGGAAGTGCTTTCTGATGGATTGTTAATTAATGGTGCAAAGGTTCAGCTATTTTCTCAGAAGTCACCCAAAGATTTGCCTTGGAACGATCTAGATATTGATGTTGTTATTGAGTCTACGGGCTTTTTTCGCACGCGTGAAGATGCTAGTCAACACCTTGCAGCAGGAGCAAAAAAAGTGATTATCTCGGCTCCTAGTAGTTCCGAGGATGTTGCGACTGTAGTCCTGGGAATTAACGATGAGGTTATCACTAATCAAACTATATTGTCCAATGCTTCTTGTACCACGAATTCACTGGCACCTTTGGTGAAGATCTTAGACGATTTATGTGAAATTGAAAGTGGTTATAT
>CBFHLF010000330.1:0-1584 GCA_965656555.1 uncultured Acidiluteibacter sp.
CCTACTTTTTTCATCTCGTCAGCTGATGAAATAAAAGATGATCAAACCATCCATCATTTTAATTATCAACGACAAGAACTATTAGAAACTACCGGCTTTTTAACTAAAAATAATCCCACAAAGATTATTCTTACTAGTGGTGCCTCTTGCCCCGATACAATGATTGATAAGGTAATTAGTAAACTAATTGGTTATTTCCCTGGCAGCAAAACAATGGATCAAGTGCTTGATGAGATAGCTTAGTTTAATCGCTCATGCACTAAGTCTAGTGCAAGTTTGAGCTGCTCTTCTCGGCTAAGGTTAGTATTATCAATAACAACAGCATCATCAGCCTGGATTAGTGGATTTTCTTTACGATGTGTATCGTTGTAATCTCTCTCAGAGAGGTTTTGAGCAACTTCTGCAAGTGTCATTTCAACACCATTTGATTGTAATTCTTGATATCTTCTCTCTGCCCTAACAGCAGGATCAGCTGTCATAAACAATTTTAATTCCGCATCGGGAAAAACTACGGTACCAATATCACGACCATCCATTACCACGCCTTTTTTGTTACCCAGCTGTTGCTGTAGTCCTACCATTCGAGTTCGAACTGTTTTTAACTGACTTAATGAACTCACCGCATTTGAAACGAGTTTACTCCTGATTTCATCTTCTACATACTCTCCGTTTAGGTAGGTATCAGAAAAACCCTTCTCCTGATTATGTCTAAAGTCAATGGTGATTTCGTTGAGCAATTGTTCAATTTCAATTTCGCTCATTTCACTGAAATTAATAAACCCTTTTCGCATAAAATACAGTGTTACTGCTCGATACATTGCACCTGTATCGATGAATGCATAAGATAGTTTTTTAGCGAGTGTTTTAGCAAGAGTGCTTTTTCCGCAGGAAGAATAGCCATCAATGGCAATCACAATTTTAGACATGCGGCTAAATTACACTAATTGTAAAAATCTGAGATGCGCGTTACCACAGAAAATGTATTGGTTCCTCCTGCCTGGTGGTAGGAAGCGTGACCATAACTGATGTGAAATTTAGAAATACGCATACCAAATCCGAAACTCATCCCCACTAGTCCAGTTTTTTCTTCTACCAACAACTCTCTTCTTCGCTGATAATTATACCCTAAGCGTATATGAAAGTTTTCTGATGGTAAAAACTCAACTCCTACTACTGCGTGACGAGCCATGTTCTCAAAAAATCCATCTTGATTATCATTTGCATCTGTCTCTCCAAGTAAACCACCTTCATTTTTTATTTGCTTTTCATACGTTAAATCAGGTGTTTCCAAACTGTGGGCAGTAAGTGAGAAACGAAGTGGTACATTTTTTAATCGTTTTGAGATTCCTGCTTGAATTTCAAAAGGGATATCTTCTCGATTATCTTCAGTGTATGTGGTTAATTGTGCTCCAATATTTTTTACGACTAAACTTGCGGTAAACCCCTTCTCTTCTATATAGTAGGTGGTACCAAAGTCAAATGCTACACCAAATGATTGGTAATCATACAAAGAAGAGATAATAGTTTTAAAATTTGCACCAACGCTAAAATTGTGTTTTAATTCGCGTCCATACCCCATAACAA
>CBFHLF010000331.1:0-1579 GCA_965656555.1 uncultured Acidiluteibacter sp.
CCAAATTTGGCCTTCTTGTAATTCTCCATCACCGTGAAGGGTATAAACTATAGAATCATCATTATTGTATTTTTTTGACATTGCAGCACCTACCGCAACAGATAAGCCTTGGCCCAAAGAACCACTAGCTACACGCACTCCAGGTAAACCCTCATGAGTAGTTGGGTGGCCTTGAAGTCTTGTGTTTAGTTTTCTAAACGTATTCAACTCGTTTACCTCAAAGAATCCTGCTCTTGCTAGCGAACTGTACCACACAGGGGAAATATGCCCATTGGATAAAAAGAATAAATCTTCTCCTTTTCCGTCCATGTTAAAGTCTGTTGAGTAGTTCATCACTTCGTTGTAAAGCGCCGTAAAGTAATCGGCACAGCCTAAAGAACCACCTGGGTGACCCGAATTTACTGCATGAACCATTCTTACGATGTCTCTACGAACTTGTGAAGCGATTTTTTCTAACGTTGCTATATCAGCCATTCTTTTTGATTTTGCGAGGTTGTTTTAAGCCACAAAAGTAACCGAATTCATCAACAAAGCTCGATTTCTGTTAATAACTTTCGAAATTCGTTGAAAACGAAATTAACCGCCAAAATATAAATATATTTGCGGCCGTTTTTAAATCACCCAAAACAATAGTAAAATGGCTTTAAAGTGTGGAATCGTAGGTTTACCGAATGTTGGAAAATCAACCTTGTTTAACTGTTTATCAAATGCAAAGGCACAATCGGCCAATTTTCCATTTTGTACCATAGAACCAAATGTTGGAGTGATTACCGTCCCTGATGAACGATTAAATGCTTTGGCAGATTTGATTAATCCTGAGCGAATTTTGCCAACAACTATCGATATCGTGGATATTGCTGGTTTGGTAAAAGGAGCAAGTAAAGGAGAAGGGTTAGGAAATAAGTTTTTAGGAAATATCCGAGAAACCGATGCGATTATACATGTTTTGCGCTGTTTTGAAGATGGAAACATCGTGCACGTGGACGGAAGTGTTAATCCGGTTAGGGATAAAGAAACTATCGACTTTGAGTTGATTTTAAAAGATCTAGAAGCAGTTGAAAAAAAATTGGAAAAAACAGTACGCGCTGCAAAAACCGGTGATAAAGAAGCCATAAAAGAACGAGAAGTGCTGAATGTATACAAGGCACACCTAGAGGCAGGAAAGGCGGCAAGATCGACACCTGTAGAAGATGACGATAAAAAGTACGTTGCTGATTTGTTCTTATTGACTGCAAAGCCTGTTTTATATGTTTGTAATGTAGATGAAGGTTCAGTAAACTCCGGCAATGAGTTTGTAGAGCAAGTGAGAGAAGCGGTAAAAGACGAGAATGCTGAAATTATAATTGTAGCAGCAGCACTTGAAGCAGATATTGCTGAATTAGAAAGTGCAGAAGAGCGTCAAGAGTTTTTGGAAGATGCAGGCTTAAAAGAGCCAGGTGTAAATCAATTGATTAAGGCGGCATACCGCTTATTGAATTTAGAAACGTATTTAACGGCAGGTGTTAAAGAAGTGCGTGCTTGGACAATTAGAAAAGGAATGACTGCACCACAAGCAGCTGGAGTTATTCACACTGATTTT
>CBFHLF010000332.1:0-1572 GCA_965656555.1 uncultured Acidiluteibacter sp.
AGATTTTGGGATAGGTTTAAATGTTGCATTTCCTGCTATCATAAAAGATCGATTAGTGATTCACCTCAGAGGGAATTGGATGTGGAATCAGCACATTTACAATAACCAGTCTACATGGTCTGAATACGCGAATGTTATGCTTGGTTTATCTTCTCCGAAGGCTATGATTAGTAAAAATATTGGGTTGTATGGCGAAGGAGGTGCTATTGCTATATTACCTAATCAGCGCTTTTCTTCTAAAAATGCCGTTTTTGGCGGATATGGTTTATTTGGATTCGAATTTTTCTTTGATCCTACTTATAATTACTTTATTGAATTAGGAGGAGTTGGATCAAGAGCAACAGAGGATAAACTCCCTGGACAAGAAATCTACTCTAACGGATTTATGACGACCGTTGGGTTCAGAATTTGTCTTTAGCGTATCCATATCACATATGTTTAATCTTTCTTTTGAACCAAATAGTACATTCCTGTAGTCAGGTAATTTCGTAAGTAAGGAATCTTAGAAATTATGCCGATTTGCTTGGTTTCTTTCAAGTTAAATTTATAAGAGTAAATAGGATTAATCAAAAAGTAGGTTCGTTGATTAATGGAGTAGTTGTTGGTTTGGCAAATGCGTTCAAATCGTTCTATGCTTATTCCAGTCTCTTTGATTTCAACTAAATCATCAATACGCTGAGGAGTTTCTTTGAATAATTTCAACATTCCTTTATATAGAGGCATCGGCAATAGGTGATAATAAGGTAATTTAGATAGCACCTTACTTCTTGCAATTTGTTGATGTCCACCGAATGGCATTTGCCAAGGTGGAAATCCAAAAAAGATAAAAGCATTGGGTTTAAGAAAATCTCTAAGTTTATTCAATAGCTTTTCTTGGTCAAAAATGTGTTCAATTACATCTTTTAGAATAATGAGATCGAATTCTCCCTTCATCTCATTTTCAAAGTCAACGTCGTAAATGTTCTTGTTAATTAAAAAAGCTTTTCCATCAGCCTCCTCTTTTGCTAAATAGGATTTAGCCTTTTTAAGTCTACTGGGCGATAATTCAACTCCGTATCCTATGCATCCTTTGTCTATAAAGGCTTTTAAAACACCTCCTTCGGCGCAACCAATTTCGAGGACTTTGTGCCCTTCTTTAAGCTTAAATTCTTGCTCAATGAAAGGGATAATAGACTTCGCAGCATTGGTGGTCTGCATCTTGAAGTAGCGGTCTTTGTCGGTATGAAAATCAAATGCCATTTAGAAATTTTAACGCCAAATTTATTAATTATAATGCTAGTAAACGAAGGTCAAATGCCTACTTTTATACAAATGGAAGATTCTAACAAAATTAAGTCGGTCAGTATATTGGGATGTGGGTGGTTAGGTACAGAATTAGCAAAGGAAATGGGCGCTAATGGTGTCCCAGTTAAAGGCTCTACCACCTCGTTCGATAGAGCTTCGCAATTGCAAGAAATAGGTATAACTCCATTTGTGATTGATTTGAATAAACCCATCAATAATGAGGTGTTTTTGTCTTTTTTAGATTCTGAAATTTTATATATAAACGTTCCTCCCTCAAAGGCTTCGTCA
>CBFHLF010000333.1:0-254 GCA_965656555.1 uncultured Acidiluteibacter sp.
TGTCATTAATTTCTTTTCGAATAGCCTGATTGTAACGGCCAGGGTAACCGCCAATATGGGTTAACCAAACATCAACACCTTCGCATATAAATCGATTGTGTAGATGGTATACTTTTCGAATGTCATTCCCATCAATGTTGCCATAAACAGCTCGGACTGGCCTAAATTCCTCAAGCTCTTCCATAACTTTAATGGTTCCAATGTCTCCGGCATGCCATATTTCATCACATTCCTCAAAATGCTTAAAAATGGCT
>CBFHLF010000333.1:264-1567 GCA_965656555.1 uncultured Acidiluteibacter sp.
TGTGTATCTGATAATAATCCAATTCTTTTCACCACTCGAAGTTATTTAAAAAAATGGGCATAGCAAATACCGTATAATTTGTTCATTTTTGTGGATTATGTTACATGAAATTGAAGCAGGGGAATATACAATAACGGTAGGTGATACTACCGTGCTAGCTCATTTTAGTGAGCAATTAGAGCAGCATTACAGCCATTCTAAAAAGGTGATTATAGCTGACACCAATACACTGAAAAACTGTTTACCCATTTTGGTTCAAGAAGTGCCTAGTCTATCAGATGTAGAAGTTATTGAGGTAGACCCCGGAGAGGGCAGTAAGGATTTAACCATTTGTTCAGCCATTTGGGAAACCTTAACGGAGCTCACTTTTACTAGGAATGATTTAATTATCAATCTAGGTGGTGGAGTCGTTACCGATTTGGGTGGCTTTATCGCAGCTATCTATAAACGAGGAATTGATTTTATTCAATTACCGACGAGCTTATTGGCACAAGTAGATGCAAGCGTAGGAGGAAAGACTGGTGTTGATTTTATGGGGTATAAAAACCAATTGGGATCATTCCAAAACCCGAAAGCCGTTTATATCAATATTGATTTCCTAAGGACATTGGAAAAAAAACAGATGGTGTCAGGTATGGCTGAAGTGTTTAAGCATGGATTGATTGCAGATAAAGCCTATTTTGAAGCCGTAAATGCCACACTGTCTAACGTTGACTTTCAAACGATAGTAGCCACCAGTATTCGCATTAAAAATGATGTAGTGCAGTCAGAT
Organism: uncultured Acidiluteibacter sp.; assembly: GCA_965656555.1. Classification (GTDB taxonomy): domain Bacteria; phylum Bacteroidota; class Bacteroidia; order Flavobacteriales_E; family Vicingaceae; genus Acidiluteibacter. The sequence goes on from CBFHLF010000333.1 coordinate 1,037, forward strand.
CCTTTTGAGAAAGGCAACCGGAAGCTGCTCAATTTTGGTCACACAGTAGGTCATGCTATTGAGAGTTTTTATTTAAATACTCCCGATGAATTGCTTCATGGAGAAGCCATCGCTATTGGTATGTTGGTAGAAGGGGAGATTTCCGTATCAAAAGGCCTATTAACTCTTCAAGACTTATCAGAAATATACGATAGTTTTCAGTCATTTTTTCCTTTGAAGTCAATCGGAAGTCAATCGACTAAAGCACTGATTGAATTAATGTACCATGACAAAAAGAATAGAGGAGGAGAAATTAATTGTACCCTTTTATCCGCCATCGGTGAAGGGGTGATTAATCAAACATTAATCCCTGAAGAATTGACCAAAGCAGTAAAACAATACGACAATAGAATTGCTATATGAATCTAAAAATAAGCCATCCAACCAAGTTTTTATTCGGTAAAGTAGACTTACCTCCCTCTAAAAGCATTAGTAACCGCTTATTGATTATACAGCAATTGTGTGAGCAGTCGTTTGAAATAATCAACCGGA
>CBFHLF010000334.1:0-1561 GCA_965656555.1 uncultured Acidiluteibacter sp.
CTTCTTGTTCTACAAAGGTCATTTCACAGTCAATCTGTGTAAACTCCGGTTGTCGATCTGCTCTTAAATCCTCATCCCTAAAACATTTTACGATTTGATAATAACGGTCATATCCGGCAACCATCAACAATTGCTTAAACGTTTGTGGGGATTGAGGCAACGCATAAAACTCATTTGGGTTCATTCGAGATGGTACCACAAAGTCACGTGCACCTTCTGGTGTTGACTTTATCAAATAAGGTGTTTCTACTTCGATAAAATCATCGTTGTTTAAGAAGTTGCGTATTTCCTTATTGATTTGGTGTCTTAGCATCAATTTTGAGGCTACTGGCTTTCTTCTTAAATCTAAGTAGCGGTATTTCATTCTTAAATCTTCCCCGCCGTCGGTTTCGTCTTCTATGGTAAATGGAGGCGTTTTCGAGGCATTCAATATGGTCATTGAGGACACTTCAATTTCAATCTCTCCAGTTTTGATATGCTTATTTTTGCTGCTTCTTTCAATTACTTTTCCAGTCATTGAAATCACATACTCACGGCCTAATTTTCTTGCTTTTTCGCATAATTCAGCATTGGTCTCCATATTGAATACCAACTGAGTAATTCCATACCGATCGCGAAGATCAATAAAAGTCATACCACCTAAATCTCTTGATTTCTGAACCCATCCGCTCAGCGTTACTTCCTTATTTAAGTCTGAAATAGTTAATTCTCCGCAAGTGTTTGATCGCAACATATTCTTCGTATAATTTAAGGTGCGAAATTAGTGAATCGAGTTCTTTTTAGCTACATAAGATTGACTTTAATTAGCTTTGCCCAAAAGTAGCAGATTATGGAATTGTCGGTATTTTCGGATGAACGATATATGAAAGAAGCCTTAAAAGAGGCGCAAAAAGCTTTTGAAGCTGATGAGGTTCCGGTGGGCGCTGTAGTTGTTCATCAAAACACCATAATAGCTCGTGCACATAATTATACGGAAGCGCTCAATGATGTTACCGCTCATGCAGAAATGCAGGCTTTTACAGCTGCAGCCGATTATTTAGGTGGAAAATATTTAGATGAATGTACTTTGTACGTTACACTAGAGCCTTGTGTGATGTGCGCTGGAGCTGCCTTTTGGACACAAATTGGTAAGGTAGTATTCGGTGCAGCTGATGAACGAAGAGGGTATCAAGCAGTGACCGAGAAATCGATATTGCACCCAAAAACAGACGTAGTTTCTGGAATTATGGGGGCTGAGTGTGGAGCATTGATTCGTAATTTTTTTAGGAGTAAGCGGTAGGTTGTTTCTGCAAGTGTTTGGTTGATTTTTTGTTTTAATCCATTGATAAATGGAGTACGGTAGTTTTTTGCAAATCCAATGATTTCTAAATTCCAACGACAAGGTTGTTGGACTAAAACAAGTTTTAATAATTTATACCTTATATAGATAGCAGAACACTTCCTAAAAAGAACTGTTATCAATTGCTTTATTGGTAATTTTACCAATCCAATTAATACAATATAAATTCAAAAATATAGAACCATGTATCCAGAAGAAATGGTAGCCCCAATGAAAGCTGAA
>CBFHLF010000335.1:0-1533 GCA_965656555.1 uncultured Acidiluteibacter sp.
AACTTTTACTGCTGAATGGTGTGCCAATAGACACATCATCAATCAAAATCGACTATGTTAATTCCTTTCTAGTTGTCTTGGACCCTTCACTAATTGGTGAAAAAGTAATCATTAACTATCGATTTATTGATTTTGACATCACTGCTGTTTACCGAAATAAAAACATTAGGCAAATTCAACAAGAAGACCCAGGCCTACCTAACTTTTACAGTATTCAGCCAGATGAAAACAAAACGAATGAGTTTGACTTAGGTGGGCTAAATAAGAGTGGTAGCATCTCTCGTGGAATATCATTTGGTAACAACCAGAACCTATCGGTGAACTCTAATTTGGATCTTCAGCTTTCAGGAAAACTAACAGATGATATTAATATACGAGCAGCTATTAGTGACGATAACATTCCCATCCAAGCAGAAGGAAATACGCAGCAATTAAGGGAGTTTGATCAGGTTTTTATCCAACTTTATAATGATCAGTTTGAGCTAACAGCAGGTGACTTTAGAATGCAACGACCCAATAGCTACTTCATGAATTTTGATAAAAAAGTGCAAGGAGGTAGCGTGAAAGCACAATTCTTTTTAGACAATAACGAAGAACTAAAGATAGCAGATAGAGCAGTATTAAAATCGACAGTGAGCGCTGCCGTTTCTCGTGGAAAATTTGCCCGAAATGTTCTAAACAACGGGCAACCTAATGGCGGAATAGGAGTAGAAGGAAATCAAGGCCCATACCGATTGAGGGGCGCAGAAAATGAAACCTTTATCATTATTTTATCTGGTACTGAAAAGGTGTTTTTGAATGGACAATTGATGAAGAGAGGGCAAGACTTTGACTACATTATCGACTATAACACAGGAGAAGTTACATTTACGCCAAATCGCCTCATTACAAAGGATTCTCGAATAATCGTTGAGTTCCAATATGCTGAACGAAACTATGCTCGCTCATTGGTTTATACCAACCAAACATTTGAGAAAAAAAACTTGAGTTTGCGATTAAACATCTACTCAGAACAAGACAATAAAAACCAACCACTGCTGCAAGAACTCACGGAAGAAAATGAGCTTCTATTGAGCCAAGTTGGCGATAGCTTGAGCCAGGCGCTCGTTTCGGGAATAGATACAGTCGATGAGTTTTTAAACGACCAAGTACTTTACAAGCAAATTGATACAATAGGGTTTTCGAACATTTTAGTTTACTCTACTAATCCCGATAGTGCACTTTACCGTGTTCAATTTTCTGAAGTTAATTTTGGGGAAGGAGATTATATAAGGATACAAAGCGCAGCAAACGGCAGGGTATTCCAATGGGTCGCTCCTGTGGCAGGTGTAAAGCAAGGAAATTTCATCCCATTCATACAGCTAATCAGCCCCAAAAGGACTCAAATGGCCACATTTGGCGCAACATACAAGATAAAAGAAACCACTACCATCAATTTTGAAGGAGCACTGACACTACAAGATTTAAATACATTTTCCTCTAAAGACGATCAGAATGACGTAGGGTACGGATTCGATGTAAAACTAGATCATT
>CBFHLF010000336.1:0-1533 GCA_965656555.1 uncultured Acidiluteibacter sp.
AACTTTTACTGCTGAATGGTGTGCCAATAGACACATCATCAATCAAAATCGACTATGTTAATTCCTTTCTAGTTGTCCTAGATCCTTCACTAATTGGCGAAAAAGTAACCATCTCCTATCGATTTATTGATTTTGACATCACAGCTGTATACCGAAATAAAAACATTAAACAGATTCAACAAGAAGATCCAGGACTCCCTAACTTTTACAGTATTCGGCCAGATGAAACCAAAACGAATGAGTTTGATTTAGGTGGGCTAAATAAGAGTGGTAGCATTTCTCGTGGAATATCATTTGGTAACAACCAGAACCTATCAGTGAACTCTAACTTGGATCTGCAACTCTCAGGAAAACTAACAGATGATATTAATATAAGGGCGGCCATTAGTGACGATAACATTCCCATCCAAGCTGAAGGAAACACGCAGCAATTAAGGGAGTTTGATCAAGTCTTTATCCAACTTTATAATGATCAGTTTGAGCTAACAGCAGGAGATTTTAGAATGCAACGGCCCAATAGCTACTTTATGAATTTTGATAAAAAAGTGCAAGGAGGTAGCGTGAAAACTCAATTCTTTTTAGACAATAAGGAAGAATTAAAGGTAGCAGATAGAGCAGTATTAAAATCAACGGTGAGCGCTGCAGTTTCACGTGGAAAATTTGCCCGAAATGTACTAAACAATGGCCAACCTAATGGCGGAGTAGGAGTGGAAGGTAACCAAGGGCCATACCGATTAAGGGGCGCAGAAAATGAAACCTTTATCATTATTTTATCTGGTACTGAAAAGGTGTTTTTAAATGGACAATTGATGAAGAGAGGGCAAGACTTCGACTACGTCATAGACTATAATACTGGGGAAGTTACATTTACCCCAAATCAACTCATCACGAAGGATTCTAGGATAATCGTTGAATTCCAATATGCTGAACGAAACTATGCTCGCTCATTGGTTTATACAAACCAAACATTTGAGAAAAAAAACTTGAGCTTGCGATTAAACATTTACTCAGAACAAGACAATAAAAACCAACCATTGCTGCAAGAACTCACGGAAGAAAATGAGCTTCTATTGAGCCAAGTTGGCGATAGCGTGAGTCAGGCGCTCGTTTCGGGAATAGATACAGTAGATGAGTTTTTAAACGACCAAGTACTTTATAAGCAAATTGATACACTAGGGTTTTCGAACATTTTAGTTTACTCTACTAATCCTGACAGTGCACTTTACCGCGTTCAGTTTTCTGAGGTTGATTTTGGAGAAGGAGATTATGTAAGGATACAAAGTGCAGCAAACGGGAGAGTGTTCAAATGGGTCGCCCCAATTGCAGGTGTAAGCCAAGGAAATTTCATCCCATTCATACAGCTAATCAGCCCAAAGAGGACTCAAATGGCCACATTTGGAGGTACATACAAAATAAAAGAAACCACTACTATCAATTTTGAAGGAGCACTGACGCGACAAGATTTAAATACATTTTCCTCTAAAGACGATCAGGATGATGTAGGTTACGGATTCGATGTAAAACTAGATCATT
>CBFHLF010000337.1:0-1528 GCA_965656555.1 uncultured Acidiluteibacter sp.
ACAGTTTTAATTAATATTTTTTTGAAATACCGAAAGAACCTATTTCCAGTGCAAACTCCTGTACTTTTTTTGTTAGCCCCTTCTTAGCTGAAATTTTGACCTTTTCATTTGTTGCAGCAGTTATTTCTTCTGCGATAGCTTCAATAATTGGCCGATTTTTCAACACCTCCTCCTTAATCATTCCAATTGCAGCACCTCCGACCCCATCATAGGCCTTTTGTCTTACAGTTTTTCGTCGAATTTTATTCGGAGGCAAGGTCGCCAAAACAGGTTCATCATCCCTTATGTCAAGATTTGTGGCCTCTATAGCTTCTATTGACTCTATAGGTGGCACTTCATTTATGGCAACTTGTTGCGTTGGATCTGGAGGTAATTTATCGTCTAACTCTTCCTTCCTAGTTGGAGACACTGCTAATGATTTAGGAGAAACTCTGCTACCATTACTAAAACCTTCTGCGACTATAAAATCTTCTGCGACCAATCGATCGGCAAAAGCCTCATCATATGAGTCACTGTAAGCAGCAGTGGTTGGAGAAACTGACTCATAGAAGTACACTTGATCAGGCAAATTAATTATTGTAAACCCCAGAACCACAGCAGCTGCAATTGCCACATACTTAAAGTAACCATAGATAACTTTTGGCTTATGGTAAAGTAATGACTTTTCTTCAAAGACGATTTCTTCAATTGGCAAAAAAGTAGCGGCATAAGCAGTATAGTCCCGTAAATATTGAGGATGGGCATCAATAAAAGCAGTTAATTCAACTACTTTTTCTTCCGTCAACAACCCCTCACCTTTTGCAATACAATAATCTTCTAAATTTTCTTCTGTAACTGGAGATTGAAAAGCATTTTGATCATCGAATATCAACTCCTTGCTTGGAAATGAAACGTTATCGACATCAAGTGTAATCAGCTCAAAAGAATCAAATGTTGCTTTAGCAATAGGATTAGATGCCAAAAAATCCATCAGCTTCTCAGATTGAGAAATAGATAAATTACCCTCGTAAAAATCTAAGATAAATGACTCGTAATTATGTAGGTCGATTTTTTCCATTATAAAATATGCTCAACGCTTATTAAATACTTTTTTAAAAAAGCCCTACTTCTGAAGATGTATACTTTCACTTGAGATTCACTCAAGGAAAGAACTTCACCAATTTCCTTATATGAATACCCTTCATAATCCCTGAGCATGATAGCGCTTCTTTGGACTTCAGGTAAGCGACTTATAGCTTCCTGCAAAATCTCCTTCAAATCTGAGTAAGAATTTTGATGAGAATTTAGCTGCTGGTGCTCCTCAGTTACAAAGGGAGTTTGCTTCTTATCTTTTCTGATGACATCAATCATCGTTCGATAAGCAACAGTAAACAAGTAAGATTTTACTTTTAGGGGATCTACTTCATCCAACTTTGCCCAAAGCTTTACATAAGTATCCTGAACAATATCTTTGGCTTTATCAGCATCTCCGATATTCTTCAGAACAAACCGATAGATACTATCAGAATGGTCTTCTACGCTTTGGTTA
>CBFHLF010000338.1:0-1522 GCA_965656555.1 uncultured Acidiluteibacter sp.
CTCATCTTATACTACGCTAACTACAAACGGCGGAACTTCTATTAATGTAAATTGGCCAAATGTAGTCAACGCCGGAAGGATCAGAGTTCGGTCAATTAATGGTCCATGCCAAAGTAGCTGGAGAACCATAAGTGTCGCTATATTTGCTCAACCTACTGCACCAACCTCTGCATCGAAGTCTCCCAATGTTTCGGAGGTTTGTATGAGTGTTCCTGTTAGTCTCAGTAGTAACGCATCTGGTGGAACCAATCGATCATGTAGTATTTATTACCGCTATACTACCGACGGTGGTAACGTTTGGTCGATACCATCATTAAATAGACCGGTGGGAATATCATCCCGAACACCTGGTCTTAATAGTATTCAAATACAAGCCCGAAGACAAAACTGCTCAACTACAGGTTGTAATACGACAAGCTGGAACACTTTAGCTTCTTGGAATGTAGAGGTTACTGCTCCTGTAGTGCGAACTAAGAATATCGATGTTTATTTAGATTTGAGCGGATCTTTTAGTCTGCCTTCCAACGCAGTAGATAATAGATCAACTGATAATTGTGGTATAGCAAGTTTCTCAGTAGTTCCAAATTCATTTGACTGTAGTAATATTGGGAATAATACTGTTACTCTAACTGTAACTGATACAGCTGGCAACTTTTCATCAAAAACTGCCACCGTAAATGTTATAGATACTGTGGCTCCAACTGTTTTAACCCAAAATATCTTTGTTCAGTTAGACAGTTTAGGTCGTGATACTATAACGGCTTCAATGATTGATAACGGCACTAATGATGCTTGTGGGGTTGATACTATTTATTTAGATAACTACTATTTTGATTGTAACAATTTGGGGAATAACATAGTTACCCTAACAGCAATCGATATTTATGGAAATATTTCCTCCAAATCTGCAAATGTAGTCGTTCAAGACCCTATCAAACCAACTTTAGTTACAAGAGATACTACGTTAATATTGGATTCAAATGGAAATGTAAAGCTGACACCAAATATGATTGACGGTGGAACATTTGATAATTGTTCTTTCACCTTATTTACTATACCTAGTGCTTTTACATGTAATGATTTAGGGCCTAATACAGTACTTGTTATCGCATCAGATGCTGCTAGTAATGTTGTTTTCTCATCTGCAGTAGTTACCATTACAGATACTGCTTCTCCAACGATTACAGCACCTGCACCTGTTCAGGTCTTTGCTGATACTGCTTGTGGTGCAGTTATTTCAAACCTTGGAACTCCTATAACTGCTGATAATTGCGCAGTTACTAGTATTTCAAATGATGCCCCGGTAAAATTCAATATTGGTTTGACAACAGTTACTTGGACTGCTTCTGATATATCTGGAAACGCTACAACAGCAACACAACTAGTCGAGGTAATTGATAACATAAAGCCTTTTATATCAGCACCAACCTCTATCTCCGTTGCTATCGGTGCTAACTGTACTATAGATTCAGCACTAGTTAATTTTCAAGTAACCGCAAATGATAATTGCTCTGTTATTAGT
>CBFHLF010000339.1:0-1506 GCA_965656555.1 uncultured Acidiluteibacter sp.
CCAGTAGCATCACAGCCATTGTTTGCATTTACGGTTACATCTAATGGAATAGACAATGTTGGCCTTACCGTATCCACTACCAATACATTTTGGCTATCAGTGGTGGTGTTACCGGCTGCATCCTCTACCGTCCAAGTAACGATGGTGGTGCCTACGGTAAAGCTTGTTGGTGCATCATTTACTACAGATGATACTGTACAGTTATCAGCAGTTGTTGGTGTGCCCAATGTTGGGTTCATCACAAAACATCCATTATTAGTGTACAATGTAATAGCTGCAGGTGCAGTAATACTTGGTGCAGTACTATCGTTTACTTGTACCGTTTGTGTTCCAGTAGTTGTGTTTCCTACACTATCGATTCCTGTCCACGTTACAGTGGTTAAACCTAGTGGGAAAGTTACTGGAGCATCATTTGAAATGGTTACCGTTCCACAATTATCTGAAGCTATCGGTGAGCCTAAGCTTACTCCTGTTGCTCCACATGACGTGTTTGCTGCCATTACAATGTTTGCAGGTGCAGTCATCAAGGGTTTGCTGTTGTCTATTACAGTTACCGTTTGAATGGCAGTGGTGATATTACCATTTACATCCGTTGCAGTCCATGTTACATTGGTTACTCCTTTTGGATAAGATGATAATCCATTATTCGTAATCGATGCAATTGCGCAGTTATCAATAGCTGAGGCATTGCCTAATTGAACGTTTATAGCATCGCAACCATTATTGGCACTTACTGTGAGATTAGATGGTATTGATAATACGGGCTTCAAAGTATCAACTACATATACATTTTGAGTCGCAACTGAAGTATTACCTGCATTATCAATAATCGTCCAAGTAACAACAGTTGTTCCTTGTAAAAATATTGCAGGAGCATTATTAGTAATTGAACTAATACCACAATTATCGCTGGTAACAGGCGAACCTAGACCTACAGAAACTGCAAAACAACCTGAATTTGGTGTTACTGTTGTATCATTAGGAGCTATAATAGTTGGGTTAACAGTGTCTTCTACAATAACAGTTTGATTAATTGTAGAAGAATTACCACTACTATCAACTACAGTCCATGTTACGATATTACTTCCCAAATTGTAAAAAGATGGCGAATTATTGAAAACCGTATCTACACTACAATTATCGCTGTAAACGAGGATTCCTAAATTGACATTTGTTCTAAAACATAAGGAATCGGTCCCTATTGTTACGGTTGTTGGTTGTTGAATAATTGGCGAAGTCGTATCTACCACCATAACCACCTGTGAATCAATTGCTATATTTCCGTTTCCATCGGCTACAGACCATCTTACAATGGTAGAACCTAGAGGGAAAGTAGACGGAGCATCATTTGATACATTTGCTACAAAGCAATTGTCGGAGGTAAAAGGTGTGCCTAGCATTGGCATATTCACAACACAAGAGTTATTAGCATAAAGCATTGTATCATTCGGAGCTACAATTGATGGAGCTTCCGAATCACTAACTATAATGGTTGTTTGACAACTT
>CBFHLF010000340.1:0-1492 GCA_965656555.1 uncultured Acidiluteibacter sp.
TTCATATTCGCACTTTGCACTCTTTCGGCTATAAAGTCTTTTACCTTTTGTTGGCTTTCTAAATGATCTGAAGCTCCGTTAAATAAGGGCATCTTCTCAACAATGGTAAATGTTTGTACCACCGCCTTTTCTTTTCCACTTTCTGATTGACTGAATGCTGTAAATGAAACCAATAAGAGAACAAAAAGCACTAGTAAATTTTTCATTCATTAAAGATAATCTTTTGTAGCTTAAATCTTTCAAATTTTGAAAGATCATAGTTATCAATTCGCTAACTTTTTTTGTTATCTTCCAAACTGATTAAATACAGACCAACCATGCTTCGAAACCTTACAAACACTAAAAAACAACAGTCTGAAACGGGCTTTAGGTACCGTGGAGACGGAAATACACGATTAGAAAACTTAACCGATGCCGTGTTCGCCTTCTCCGTTACGCTGCTAGTCATCTCTTCTGAAGTACCAAAAACCTATTTAGAATTGGAGACTTCCATGTATGGATTTGTAGGGTTTATAGCTTGTACTATGATGCTTTTTGGCATGTGGAACTCTCATAATGAATTTTTTCTGAGGTATGGAATTACCGATAAACTCACCAAGTCGCTCAATTTTCTATTTCTCTTTTTGCTGCTGTTTTATATTTATCCACTTAAATACCTTTTCTCTTTTATTGGCACACTAGTGTATTTGAAACTTAAGATGGCTCTTGGTGATCAGTCAGAAGCATTAATGCTAAAAATGAATGAACTCTCCGCCTCAAATATGGATACAGAACAATGGGCCGACCTAATGATTCGATTCGGCATAGGAATCGCCTGTATTTACTTCCTATTCTTTGCATTTTACAGCAATGCATTAAAAAAGAAAGCAAGCTTGATGCTAAATAAGTTAGAAGTTTATGAAACCAAAACATTCATGCATTGCTACTTATTCGTAATCAGTATAAGTATCATTTCAATGGTTATTGTATCTACACTTGGAGGAGAATATTCTGGCTTATCGGGCCTTGTATATGCTTCTATCGCTTTATTTGTGCCGATATATAAAAAACAAAGGAGTAAACGATTTGTAAAAAGGGAGAGTTTACAAGACCTCGAAGAATAATCAACTTTATGGTAAAAACATGACAGATATCATTATTGGTTCTATTATGCGAAGATAACTTTGCAAAAAACCTATTATGATTTTATTACCTAAAGACGCCGTAAAAAATATTCACAAAAACAGTCGTGTGTTTATACAAGGCGCAGCCATGACACCACATGTGCTCGTAAAGGCTATGTGCTCAAAATACCAAGACCTATCGAATGTAGAGATTGTGCACTTACACACCGAAGGGAATGCCTTATACACTCAAGACCCATACCGGGAATCATTCCACATCAATAGCTTTTTTGTTGGCGGAAACGTTCGCAACTGTATCAACCAAGGATTTGGAGGATATATACCTATTTTTTTAAGTGAGGTGCACCTCTTGTTTCGTCAAAATAGAC
>CBFHLF010000341.1:0-1440 GCA_965656555.1 uncultured Acidiluteibacter sp.
CAAGACGGAGAGGACGTCACAGTTCCAGTGGCTGATATTCTAGAGGGTGAGCAGGAGTTTCAAGGCAAGCTTAGGTTTAGGTACTTTCAGAATCTGGAGGGCGAAATCAGGATTCCCGAATCCTTCCACCCTTCTCAGATTGTTATCGAGGCTGAGTCTATATCTTCAGAGCAGGGCATTAGTAGTAGATTGTTCAATTGGGCACTATCGGAGGGCTAGTATGTTCGGGTCGAGTGACAAAGGTAACTTAGCGGCGGGTTCCGCTCATACGTTGATCTCTAGGCAAACCGAGATAGCGGGTGACATGCGCTTTAGTGGCGAGCTCATCATTGAAGGCAAAATTACCGGCAATATTTATGCGGACGATCAAAGCAATGCCGTCATTCGTGTAGCGGAATCGGGGATCGTTGAAGGCGAGATATGGGTACCTTCTGCTGTTATCAACGGGCTGGTAAAAGGTGATATTCACTCCGCTAAGCATCTAGAGCTGGCGGCCAAGGCCGTTGTGACGGGTAATGTCTATTACGCTCTGATCGAAATGGTGATGGGGTCCGAGGTTAACGGCAGCCTGATGCACATTGCGAAGGCTAAGCAGGAAGCGAAACGACTGGAAGCAACTCGCAACAAAGTGCTTTCCTATGAGGCCTCAAAGCTTAGCGCTCAGCACGCTGCTGATGACGACGATGAAACAATAGTTGACTAAAATACTAGGTTTTACCATAATTTGCTTTTATAGTAGCATTTGTTACAAGCATTTTTATCTCTTTTGCGGCATCAGTATTTACTTTATCCTCAATGGCTTTCATCTTAGTTACAATCTGAGAAAGAACTTCTTCAACTTCTTTTGATAACTCCTCTACGGCTTTATCTTTCATTTCTTCTTTCTCTTTCTTCAACTCTTCCGACTCTTCTTCGGCTTCCATTACTTCGGTAATCATGTCACCTGCTACCATAATCTTACGACCATCTGCAAGCACATACTCACCATCTTCAATCATTGCTGCTTTTACCTCTTCTTTTGGCATATCAGCGGCATCTTCTAACTTAACTTCAGGAGCGTTCTCCGTTCCCATCAGTTTAGTTATTACGTCTCCTAATGAGAACTTTTTTTCACTCATAATATTGGGTTTAATTGATTTACTTAAATTGGTTTCAAAATTTTCAAATAAGCCTTCTATGCTTATGCCTTTGTAAGTGCCTAGCTTTACTTCGTTCCAAATAGATTCATTATCTATCTTTACGCCTTGCATCCAAGTACCTTTAGGCAAGTCAAAGCCTAATGTAGTAGCCTTATCGCTCTTTGGGTTGTCGATTATCCAAGACTCCACTACCGTTACACCATCTAATTTTACATTTTCTTGGTGTTCGCTATTCCAATTAGCAACTAACGAACCTGCTTTGATAAAGTCTTGAGCAGTTTCTTCAATTGTTTGCTCTGAA
>CBFHLF010000342.1:0-1399 GCA_965656555.1 uncultured Acidiluteibacter sp.
TTTGCAGAAGACAACATTTTCCCTGCCTATCATTTTGAGCTTGCAGGCAGTTATCAGAAAAGTAACTTACAGACCATATTAAAAAGCTGTGCAGTCTTAAAAGAACTAATCGAGATAGATGAAAGCAGCATAGTGCGTGGGTTAGCAAATGTAACCAAGAATACAGGACTCCGTGGCAGGTGGGAAACGTTGGCAAAAAGTCCGTTGACTATTTGTGATACCGGACATAATGAAGAAGGAATTACGGCTATTGTAAATCAACTTAAAACCCTTCCATGCCATCAACTGCATATGGTGATTACAGTAGTAAATGATAAGGATATTAGCAAAATATTAAACCTATTGCCCAATGATGCGATTTATTATGTGTCACAAGCGGCTATTCCAAGAGCTATGCCGAGGGAGGAACTTTTGATAAAAATGGTCGAATTAAAACTAAATGCAAAAAGTTTTCCATCGATAAAGGATGCTGTGATTTCAGCACAAAAATCATCAAATCAGGATGATGTAATTTTCATTGGAGGCAGCACTTTTACTGTAGCGGAAGCAATTGAACTTTTTTAATTATTTTTTCACTTTTATGTTGTCAAAATAAAATCTTGTAGTATATTTGCAACCGCTAAACAAAAAGGCACAACCCTTAAAAGGGCGATTAGCTCAGTTGGTTCAGAGCACCTGCCTTACAAGCAGGGGGTCACTGGTTCGAATCCAGTATCGCCCACAAAGAAACTCTCTTGATTTTTCAAGAGAGTTTTTTTTGGACATATTTAAAGTTTAAATCAATCGATCCCAACTTTAAAAGATCAATCGGTTTTGAATTTCTTAGTAACAAGGACTCAAAAGCTCACATTCTTTATTTCGGAATAAACCTCATTCCCTAACATAAATTCATTTTAAGCTCATTAGCTTAGTTGATTCAACGCATCCAGTTTTAAAACTGGAGGATCACCGGTTCGAAACTCCTTAGTATCGCCCACAGAAAGATCTACAAAACGCAGGTCTTTTTTTTAGCTCCCCATAGTGGCTTTCTTTCCTGTTTCAGATGTTTTGAACTACTTCATCTGAAGTTAGACAAGGATGATTTTTTGGTTTTTTTTACGCCCGGTTAGACCATCAAGTCCAAACTTTTTAAACCGATCTATCAACCGATAGGCAGTTGTTCTTGATATTTCAAACGACTTAAAAATTTAGTAATGGTGTGTTTCTGAGTTCGCCATGCACTGATAAACCTACCTGCCGGCAGGCTCTACTTTCTGCTCCACAGTTGTTTTTACTTTCTGAGGCATGATAATCTGAATTGGTGTTCAGATTATACGTCCTAAAAGTGTAAACGATGCTTCTATAACTCTGTAAAGGATTTTTCTATAGCGCACCTAATATTTGCCAACGTTTACTGTAT
>CBFHLF010000343.1:0-1381 GCA_965656555.1 uncultured Acidiluteibacter sp.
TTAAACCTTCAGAAATTTTTTTGGAAAACACTTCGGGTTATTTAGAAGTTTTTAAAGATAAGGGAGAACATTGGTCTTTTATAGAGCCTTTACCAAACAATTATGTTAAGAGAACTACAGAAAAAATAAAAATATCAGATTTTTGCTCAAATGGTTTATACTACTTTAGTTCAATAAAATTATTTAAAGAAGTATTTGAACTTCTTAAACTTAAAAATAATTACAATGAACTCTTTGTAGCTCCAATGTATAATATTTTAATAGAGAGAGAGTTAGATGTTAAGTATGTGTTATTAAACAATAGTGAAACTTTATTTTCTGGAACCCCAGACGAATATGAAAACTTATTAAATATATTTTAATGATTAATAAAGATGCCTCTAATTTATCAATAATTATTCAAGGTCCATTTAATGAAAATTTAAAGGATTTAATTAGTGTATATTTAACAAAGCACCCACTTGTAGAAATTATTTTTACAGATACGGAAATATGAAAAATCTATTTTTGATCACTTTATTGCTTGCTGCAAGCACTTCTTTTTCTCAATCCAATAATAATAAGGAGAATAAGGTTTCTAACCCAAACTATGACCAATCTTTAGCTGAAAAGTTAGGAGGGGACGAATATGGAATGAAAAGTTACTTCCTGGTTATGTTAAAGACTGGAGGGAATACTACTAATACTAATAAAGAGCTGATCAATGAAAGCTTTCGAGGTCATATGGCTAACATCAATCGCTTAGTAGAAGAGGGGAAACTCATTGTTGCGGGTCCTTTGGGTAAGAATGATCAGCAATATCGAGGAATTTTCATTTTTGATGGTCTAAATTCCTTAGAAGAAGCAGAAGAAATTTTGCAAACTGACCTCGCTATTAAAAACGGCTTTTTGGATTATGAATTGTTTCAGTGGTATGGCTCGGCAGCATTACCTGAATATTTGCCTATTTCAGATAAAATTTGGAAATCAAAACCTTAATTATTGATCGATTAAAGTTGGTGGAGGGAATATTACTCCTCTTAGCTCATTATAGAAGTCTCTTTTATTGCTAATTTTGCAAAAGTTTTGGAAGCGATTTAAGTTTTTTGCCATTGGTTTAACCATCGGAACGTTAATGGTATATGTGATGTTTGGTGCCAGAGATTGGACCAGTTGGACGCCTGAAGGAAGGGTATTAATTACCATTAAACAAGCTGAGTTCAAGGCTACTGATTTAGCAGAATGTCAAATTGCGTGCATTGGTTTGGAGCGTGATAGCATTTCAAAAGTACTGATCCAAGGGGCGGAGGTTAACTTTAAGCTAAGCGAAACCCAAAAAAAGCCATGTCCCATTTACGATATCACCATTGCAGATGCTCAATTGCACTATAAATTGGAGATG
>CBFHLF010000344.1:0-1372 GCA_965656555.1 uncultured Acidiluteibacter sp.
TTCTTTCATGTTCAGTGTTTCATTTGCTTTTCTAGAAGCGCTAGAGTCAACTTTTTTGCCAAATTTAAAATACCGACAAATTGACAGTTTTCTCATGGTGCATAATATAAAAAAGACAGGTTATCGACCTGCCTTTTTGTTTTTCTCGTGTTGCGAATTGTTTACTTAGCGAAAGAGCTGAGTGTGTTGGTTAACCCTTGTCCTCTCAATCCTTGTCCTTTTCCGATGATGATTCCATCGCCATCAATCAAGTAAGCTTGTGGAATGGAACGAATGGCATACTGCGCTGCTGCTGCAGAGTTCCAATATTTTAAATCACTTACGTGGTTAGGCCACAACAGACCGTCTTGCATAATTGCATTTTGCCAGGCTGATTTTGCTCTATCTAATGATACACTGTAAACAGTAAATCCCTTACCATTCTTAAACTTTTGATCCTTGAATTTTTTATAATTAGCAACCACATTTGGATTTTCCATTCTACATGGTCTGCACCAACTAGCCCAAAAGTCAATAAGTACCAACTGTCCTTTTAAGTCACTTAATTGGATTGTTTTACCATTCGGATCATTTAAGGAAATGTTTGGTGCCTTGTTACCAATTTTAAGACCTACATTTTCTCCCTGAAAAGTTGGTTCAGTTAGGGTAGGAGTGAAGCTGTAAATTGCTCCCGAAAGGCAAATAACCGTTAAGATAGTCCATAAATTCTTCATCGTATATTGTTTTATGTTCTTATAATCGTTTTATACTTGCGCCTAATGCATTTAGTCGCGTGTCTATATTTTGGTATCCTCTATCGATTTGCTCTATGTTGTGAATGGTACTCTTTCCCTTTGCAGATAAAGCCGCAATTAGCAACGAAACTCCTGCTCTAATATCGGGAGAAGTCATTTGTATACCACGCAATGGTGCTTTTTTATCCATTCCTATAACAGTAGCTCTATGCGGGTCACACAATATAATTTGTGCACCCATATCGATTAATTTATCTACGAAGAATAAACGGCTTTCAAACATCTTTTGGTGCACCAAGACTGATCCTTTAGCTTGGGTTGCCACTACTAAAATAATACTCAATAAGTCAGGTGTGAACCCAGGCCATGGAGCATCTGAAATAGTTAAAATAGAACCGTCAATAAAAGGCTGTACTTCGTAGCTCTCTTGAGAAGGTACGTAAATATCATCTCCTCGACGTTCTAATTTGATCCCTAAACTTTGAAATACTGCAGGAATCCTTCCTAAATCGTCATAGGAAACATCTTTAATGGTGATTTCAGACTGGGTCATGGCTGCTAAGCCTATAAAACTGCCAATCTCAATCATATCAGGAAGAATTTTGTGTTCGCAGCCTCCCAATTGATCAACACCTGTT
>CBFHLF010000345.1:0-1354 GCA_965656555.1 uncultured Acidiluteibacter sp.
TGAAAGGTTTTTACACCAAAATTTTTATATTTTGACAACTCATGTAAAATGTCTGATGCAGGTGTGATGGGATAAGAGCCATAAAACAAATTTAGTCCTGACTTTTTAGCGGCTGCAACTAAACCTAAGGCAGCAGCTTGATTTCCCATTATATTTCGGTAGGTACCTTTAGGAAGTTGGGCTGCTTTAACGTTATAACGAGCGGTAAATGTTTCGCTGGTATCCCCAAAATTAAATCCTGCACGCAAGACCTTAATGTTGGCTTCAATTAGATGAGGTGCTTTTGCGAATTTTTCTTTAATGAACTGTTCTGTTGGAGCAATATCTCTACTGTACATATAATACAGAAACCCTAACACAAACATATTTCTTGATCGATCTACTTCTTTTTTTCCAAGCCCCATATCCACAAGTGCTGCTTGGGTCATCTTGGTCACATCGATCTGTATCGTTCTAAAATCTTCAAGGCTTTTATCCTCAAGCGGACTGCTTTCATAACCTGCTAGCTTCAGGTTCTTTGCATTAAAACCATCCGTATTCACAATGATGGTTCCATGTTTTTTTAATCGAGGCAAATTTACCTTAAACGCAGCTGCGTTCATTGCCACCAATACATCACATACATCTCCAGGTGTAAACACTTCAACGCTTCCAAATTGGAGTTGAAAACCCGAAACACCTGCCACAGTTCCTTGTGGGGCTCGTATCTCGGCAGGATAATTTGGAAATGTACTTACATCATTTCCAAAAAGAGCTGAGGTATTTGTAAATTGAGTTCCCGTTAATTGTATTCCGTCACCGGAATCGCCTGCAAAAACGATTGTTACCTCTCGTTTTTCTTCAACAACTTTAGCCATAAAAATCAATCAAAATTACCCTCCAAAGTTAGTTAGAATTATTATAAATTAACCATTCATTAACGCTTCTAGAGCAGATTAAAAAAAAAGTATCTATATTTATTCCAAATATTAACTCACACTATGAAGAAAACATTACTATTCCCCCTGTTAACATCTATACCGATGTTAATGTTTGCGGGAGGGTTTCAAGTAAACCTACAAGGAAACAAACAAACCGGCATGGGCCACCTTGGCACCGGAATTACTCTTGGCGCGTCAAACGTCTATTTCAACCCTGGCTCTATGGGATTTTTAGATAAAAAAGTAAGCATAGAGGCGGGTGGTTCTTTCATCTTTTCAGAAGTAGGATTTCAGGATCAAAACACCGGCGTAACGGAGCGAACAGACAACCCAATGGGAACTCCTTTTTATGTACATGGAAGCTACCAAATAAGTGATAAATTCTCTGCAGGGGTTTCTGTTTATACGCCTTTTGGCTCTACAGTAGATTGGGG
>CBFHLF010000346.1:0-1326 GCA_965656555.1 uncultured Acidiluteibacter sp.
GTCATATGAGTTTCTTACAAATATACATATTATTTGGTATATTGGATATTAATGTTTAGATTTGCTTTAATTACAACGCCCAAATAAAAGGCGTTACTATGCCGTTTATTTGGAGTTGTAATTATTGATGCTTCTTTTTGTAATCCTCAAACTGCTTCTTAAGACTGTTGTATTTTCCTTTCCATTCAGCTACCTCTCCGTTTAATCGTAGTATGTCCCGTTCTAATACCTCTATTCTCATTTCAAACCGTTTACCTAAATCGTCTAAACTCATCTGATACATTTCTATTATCTTTTCTGAGTTACTCAATTCAGTGGCTTTCACTTCTTGATGTCTTTTGTTTCGCTCGTAGTACCAAGCACCAAGCCCACTAATCATAGTCGTAAGTGTTAGCCAATTTTCGGTTAAGAATGTTTTCATTAGAGTTCTTGTTGGTCGTATATAATAGTTAATTCTTGTGGTTGTCCTAATGCTTTTTCTACTAAAGCATCGTGATTAATGTAGTAAAATGTAGGAGTATTGAGTTCCGCAAAGCTATAAGAAGTCCACGATTTAGTTATATTATCTCCTTTAGGTAGATTAGCTTTTTTATCGATTAATTCGATTGCAGCTTGAGCCTCTTGTTCTGTTGTAAATTTATATCCGAGCATTAGTATATGTTATAGTGTGAGTTAATATTAGACTTTATTGCTTCATTATTAGAATCATCGCCTGTAGAATATATAATCATCTCCTGCATAAACCCATTTAACGAAGTTGCAGCAACTAAATCTCTACCAAGTATTTGATTTATATTCAGCTTGCTGTAAGCGCCTAATTCTACAGGAGTTTCAGAATCCCTACTAACTAAATAAGTAGTATCATTGTGATAGAAGTTAGCTAAGTGAGTATTAGTATCTTCTCCTTCTAAAGAATTTATACTACCAATGGCATACAAACCTATACCTCTTAAATTTGAATCTGCCGTACCTGAGTAATACATACCTGAAAATGGTGATGTACTAAATGTAAAATAGTTAACAGATGTAATTTGATTCACCTTCGCAACAGCAAATAGGTTTTTTGTAGACGTTGGTGTGGTAGACATAAATATACTAGTACTACCAACATTCATTGCTGGTAAAGAGTTGTCTGTATTAACCACTAAACTGCCAGAAGAGACTATTTTTGCTTGACTAGCAGCCGTAACTTGATCTGCATGATTATTATTTCCACTCTGGTCATACCATACCGTAACAAAGCCATCCCCTGCTCCAACAAAAGAAAGCAAAGCAACCGTATCTAATTCATTATCTACAAAACCAATATCCGATTCTGTATTATCA
>CBFHLF010000347.1:0-1296 GCA_965656555.1 uncultured Acidiluteibacter sp.
TAAATAAACTTTCTCTCCAACTTCAATTTCATCTATTTCAATTTGAGCGCCAGCTGCCTTGATGATATCAAGTGTAGCATCCATAATTTCAGGTCCGATTCCGTCTCCCTTTGCAATTGTAACTCTAGTCATACTGTGTGTGTTTTTTATGATTGTTTATCACTGCAAATATTCAATTAATTATCCATATGTTTTTATTTATATTTGTAATATAAACTATAAGTAATATTTATGAATTACACATTGCATCAATTGCAAGTTTTCCTGAAAGTAACTCAATTTAAAAGTATTACTAAGGCAGCTGCTGAGTTGCACCTAACACAGCCTGCTGTTTCTATACAATTAAAAAATCTACAAGATCAGTTTGATATTCCTCTAACTGAGGTGGTTGGAAGAAAATTGTTTGTTACCGATTTTGGTGAAGAAATTGCAGCTGCTGCAGAAAATATTTTAAACGAAGTAAATGCCATTAACTACAAAACAATGGCACACAAAGGCCAACTGTCAGGTAGGCTAAAGATTAGTATCGTTTCTACTGGTAAATACATAATGCCTTTCTTTTTAACACAGTTTTTAAGAGACAACGAAGGGGTAGAATTAATCTTGGATGTAACTAATCGTGCGAAGGTAATTGCGAGTCTAGAAGCAAATGCAGTAGACTTCTCATTGGTTTCTGTCTTGCCAGATCATTTAAAAGTAGACTCTATTCCATTGATGGAAAATAGGTTATATTTAGTTGGTAATACAGAGCGTAAATTCAATAAACGACCTTACGATTATAATATACTAAATGAACTGCCTTTAATTTACCGTGAGAAAGGTTCAGGTACACGAAATGTAATGGAGCGTTTTATTAAAAAGAACAACCTGCCGGTGAGAAAAACAATGGAATTAACTTCCAATGAGGCCGTTAAACAGGCAGTTATTGCTGGGTTAGGGTATTCTATTGTACCCTTGATTGGAATTAAAGATGAGCTAACCAATGGCTCTCTTCAGATTATACCTGTAAAGTCATTTCCAATTACTTCAGTATGGAATTTAATATCCTTAAAAGGCAAGAATTTTTCGCCAATTGCAAAATCATTTAAAGCTTATCTATTAGAACAAAAAGAGGTTATTACTACTAATCACTTTGAGTGGTTAAAGGGATATCAGCATTAATAAATCACTCATTATCCTTCTTTGCAATCAGGCGCCCTTCTCTTTTGATGATATCTTCAAGTGTTGCAGCTTTTAATCGTTCAACGGTTTCATTTCTTATTTCTAAAAACACTTCTCGAATACCACATGTATCTT
>CBFHLF010000348.1:0-1287 GCA_965656555.1 uncultured Acidiluteibacter sp.
AGGTCGGAAGATCTCTTAAAAGAATATTACGATTAATGTTGGCGATGAAAATATCAAAGATGTTGCCATTTGCTTGTTCCGCTCCACCCCTCTTTACCTCAATGGATTCCGATGAGTTTCGCTGACAGTTCTCAAGGGTATTTTCATAGGCCCATTCGTCAATATCTACAGCAGCGATAGTAGCTGCTCCTTCTAAGTGAGCCAATATAGCTAGAACGCCTGTACCACATCCCATATCCATTACTCGTTTACCGGAAAGGTCAAGCGTACGCATCAGCTGCATCATCATAAAAGTAGTATCATGATGACCTGTTCCAAAACTCATTTTAGGTTCGATGTGTATGTGGTACTCCACATCAGCAGATGGCTCATGGAATGGTGCAATCACTTCGCAATAATCATCTACAACTACTTTTGGAAAGTTTTTCTCCCATTCGGCATTCCAATTCTGCTGAGGAATTACTTTTTGTTCATACGACAATTCCACACCTTCTTGCGAAAATAAATACAGTTCATCCAGCAATTCTTGATTGAAATCAGCTTCAGCGATGTACGCATTTACCGTTTCTTCTTCTACAGTAAAACTCTCAAAGCCAATCTCCCCTAATTCATGAATTAGAATTTCTTGAAAAGGCTGTACCGGTGTTATTTTAAACGAAAACTCTAGGTAGTTCATCTTAGTAAGCGTTTGCTATTTGAATAAAGTCTGCGGGTTTTAAAGAAGCTCCTCCAATTAAACCACCATCGACGTCAGGTTTACTAAACAGCTCTTGAGCGTTCGTAGGATTACAACTTCCGCCATATAAAATACTGATGGCTTGAGCAGCTGCTGCACTATACACCTCTTCTACTAAAGATCGAATAAATGCATGCACCTCTTGCGCTTGATCAGCAGTGGCAGTTTGCCCAGTTCCTATTGCCCACACTGGTTCGTAAGCTATGGTTACCTGCTGCAAATCGGCTTCTTTCAAATGAAATAGACCTTCTACTAACTGATTTTTTATCACTTCAAAATGACGGTTATCTTCTCGCTCTGGCAGCGTTTCTCCGCAACAGTAAATCACCTTAAGGTCTGCGTTTAATGCAGCAGATACTTTTAAGGCTAAGAGCTCATTTTCTTCATTAAAGTAAGCTCTTCGTTCAGAGTGACCGACAAGGACATGATCCACGTCCATGCCACTTAACATTGTTGGAGAAACTTCTCCTGTATAAGCACCTTTGGTTTCTTGGTGGCAATTTTGAGCACCGACTTTAATGGAACTTACTTCCGATTTTACTGCAGACAAA
>CBFHLF010000349.1:0-1283 GCA_965656555.1 uncultured Acidiluteibacter sp.
AAACGTTGAGACAGCTGGTTGCTGCATCTAACCAGCATCAATTTCATGTGCATTATGCCCTGAAAGCTAATGCAAATGATCGGATTTTAAAACACATAAAAGCTGCAGGCTTAGGAGCGGATTGTGTCAGTGGTAATGAGGTAAAGCAGGCTCTGGCTATGGGGTTCTCTCCAGAGCAAATTGCTTTTGCAGGTGTAGGTAAAACTGATGAAGAAATAGGAATTGGGTTAGATCATGATATTTTTAGCTTTAACTGCGAATCTACTCAAGAGCTTGAAGTTATCAATGAGCTGGCTAAAGAAAAAGGAAAAGTAGCGCGGGTAGCCATTCGAATTAACCCCAATGTAAATGCAAAAACACACAAATACATTACCACTGGTCTCGAAGAGAATAAGTTTGGAATTAACCCATGGGAGTTCGAAAAAGTATTAGAGGTGCTAGCCGAATCTTCCAACCTTAAGTTAGTGGGTCTTCATTTTCATATAGGATCACAAATAACCGACTTAGATGTGTTCAAAAGCCTCTGTATTCGCGTAAATGAAATCCAAGAGTGGTTTTTATCGCGACAAATACTTGTAGAGCATGTAAATGTTGGCGGTGGTTATGGCGTAGATTATACGAATGTCGAAGAGAATCTGATTCCTGATTTTGATGCATTCTTTCAGCTTTTTGCTGATTTTATTGAATTAAAGCCTGGTCAGCAGTTACATTTTGAGCTGGGAAGAGCCGTAACCGCTCAGTGTGGATCACTTATTTCTAAGGTTCTATATATTAAAAATGGACAGAATACAAATTTTGCTATTCTCGATGCAGGAATGACAGAATTAATCCGCCCTGCTCTTTACCAATCTGCGCATTTGATTCAGAATATTTCAAACAGCACCAAGGGAAAGGAGCAGAAGTATGATGTGGTAGGGCCCATTTGTGAATCATCCGATTGCTTTGGTAAAGCCATATCACTTCCTGAAACTCGGCGGGGTGATTTGATTGCGATCAGAAGTGCAGGTGCTTATGGAGAAGTAATGAGTTCAGCTTATAACCTGCGAGATCGAGCAAAAGCGTATTACAGTAGTGATTTAAAATAAAATAGTATGAGATTTCTTCTTTTTTTAGTGAGTACATTCTTGATATTTACCCTTGCTGCACAGCAAGAAGTTAGAACTTTTTTGGAAGACGAAAACCGTGTTCCTAGGGAGCGTGTCGTTAACTTTACCTTCCTTGATTTGTCGGTATCATTTGAACTATCAGAAGGGAAAGTGTTGGGAGAAGTACGTCATGAGTTC
>CBFHLF010000350.1:0-1282 GCA_965656555.1 uncultured Acidiluteibacter sp.
TTTACCTACAAGCATTTGAAGAAGTAATGGAATTTCAATTAGAAGAAAGCCGATTATATGAAGCAATGGAGCGGATTCAAGCTCAAAAAATAGTGTTGATTGACATTGATAAACCTACCCCTTTCTCTTTCCCCATTATGGTAGACCGATTAAGAGGTAAACTAACCACGGAGAAATTAGTGGACCGAATAAAGCGAATGCAGTTGGTGGTGGAATAAAAAAAAGCCGACTTCAATTATTGAAGCCGGCCTTAATAAGTAATATGTGGTGGTTTTATTACCTCGTCAATACCACTTTCTTGATCGTTTGACCATATTTCACTAAGTATACTCCTCTTTCCAACTCATTCATTCGAATCATTGTCTTAGCAGCATTTACTTGTTGTACTTGTATCAATTGACCTGTTAAGCTGTATAACTCAATCGTATTGCCCATCGCTACGTCTCCTGTAATCTCAATATAAACATCCCCTCTAGTTGGGTTTGGATAAATAACAAAGTTGTTTTCCTTGTTGTACTCTCTTATTGAGTTAACAATTACATTCTGACATGCTGATGTATCCGTACATGCTCCTTTCGTCAAGATAACCGCATAGTTTCCATCGAATGAAGGA
Source organism: uncultured Acidiluteibacter sp. (assembly GCA_965656555.1). Classification (GTDB taxonomy): domain Bacteria; phylum Bacteroidota; class Bacteroidia; order Flavobacteriales_E; family Vicingaceae; genus Acidiluteibacter. The sequence continues at coordinate 614 of CBFHLF010000350.1, forward strand.
CGGAAGCCGGCGTTTGTTGCTCCAGGAATAACGCTGTTATTGCTATCACAGTTAATCCACTGATAGCTAGTTGCACTTGCATCATTAGCTACTAATGAGTCGTTGAATTTAGCAATTGTTAAGTCTAACGTATCGATCGTTAAGTCTAACGTTACAATAGAATCACAGCCTAAGCTCGTTTGCAACGTATCAGCGTAAATTCCGCTTGTGCTATACATCATGCTGTTATGCATCCATGTGTAGCTGTCGCATGCCATTACCGTATCGATTGTAACTACTGAATTGTTGATCGTTAAATCCAATGTTACAATAGAATCACATCCTAAGCTTGTTTGCAACGTATCAGCATAAATTCCACTTGTGCTATACATCATGCTGTTGTGCATCCATGTGTAGCTGTCGCATGCTGTTACCGTATCGATTGTTGTGATTGAATTGTTGATCGTTAAATCCAACGTTACAATAGAATCACATCCTAAGCTTGTTTGTAATGTATCAGCGTAAATTCCGCTTGTGCTATACATCATGCTGTTGTGCATCCATGTGTAGCTGTCGCATGCTGTTACGGTATCTATTGTAGTGATTGAATTGTTGATCGTTAAATCTAACGTTACAATTGAATCACATCCTAGGCTTGTTTGTAACGTATCAGCGTAAACTCCACTTGTG
>CBFHLF010000351.1:0-1282 GCA_965656555.1 uncultured Acidiluteibacter sp.
TTAATAGCAGCTATTTCTATCTTGTACCTATTTACCACAATTATACCCTCAGGTGTGATTACTGATTTGATTATTCGGGGGGCTGTTGCTCTTGTGGTGCTTGGACCAATTATCCGAGATGAAGGTATTATTTTGTGGACTGTAGCCATTGTATGGCTACTTAATTTAGCCTTACCTGCTTTAGTAGGAGGGGTATTATTCCTTTATCGTCCTAATCGAGTTTTAAAATGATTGGGCTTTTCTTTTACATATTGGCTATCCTATATGCATATGTGTTTTTTCGTTTTTATCGCGGGTTAAATCAGGTTGTATCTGAGCCTATAGCGCTCAAGGAACGTTCGGATAAAATCACAATTGTTGTTGCTTTTAGAAATGAAGAAGTTAACTTAGACACTTTATTAGCCTCTTTAGCAAAACAGAGCCTCCAAGGTTTTCAATTGGTACTAGTAAATGATCATTCCTCGGATAATTTTATTCCGGTTATTGATAAATGGTCTCATGTATTCCAAGATTTTTCTCTTTTACACCTCGAAAATGAGCGCGGTAAAAAGTATGCTATTGCACAGGGAGTGATACATGCAAAAAGTGACAACATCTTAGTGACTGACGCAGATTGTTCATTGCCTGCTGATTGGGCTAAGACGATGTCTCATTCATTGAGTAAGGATACAGAAGTTAAATTAGTGGCAGGTATCGTTTCGCTTTCTGGAGATTCATTTTTTCAACGGTTACAGCAACTAGAATTTTCTAGTCTAATTGCCTCGTCCGTAGGATCTGCTAATCAAGGTCTCGGCTTCATGCTAAATGCAGCGAGTATGGGTTTTAAGAAGTCTTTCTATTTGGACGTGATGGATGAGCTATTGTCCATCCCATCGCCCAGCGGTGATGACATTTTCTTATTAAGTGCATGTAAAAGAAATTATAGGAATGGTTTTCGTTACATCTCAGATTCATCAATTTTAGTAACAACTCCTGCTAAAACTACCCTCCGTTCCTTCATGTCTCAACGGATTCGGTGGGCGTCAAAAACAGCTTATTACAATGATTCTGTAATGACGCAGATCGCCATTCTAGTTGGTATTACTCACTTAACGCTCTTCTTCGGTGCAATCGGCTCGTTTTTCTTTGTAGGAATAGCTCCTCCGTTTATCATGCTTTTGACCGTTAAGCTAATCATAGATTTTGTTTTATTATTTCGATACTTGAGAGGTATTCAACAACTGTATCTTCTCAACTATTTCTTGATTGTTGAATTTTTGTTGCCTTTCTACATTATTTTTGT
>CBFHLF010000352.1:0-1279 GCA_965656555.1 uncultured Acidiluteibacter sp.
AGCCGAAAATTGAGGGGAAATGGTATAAAAGGTAGATGGATTATTTTGATTATTAAACTCTGTGGCAATCCAATCTGGAGATAGTACTCCGTTAAAAGAGCGAATCTCATCCAAATCACCTTGAAAACGATTATTTGATTCACCTGCTGCAACTTCGCCACCTATAGAGGCATTGCCCGTTGCACTATTTAAAGTACCAACGTCTGTTGTGCTTGCTACTAATACGCCGTCTAAATAGAGTGCTTTAAATCCTGTTGAGTTATTGTACGTAGCAGTCATGTGATACCATGTATTATTAGAAACTAGCACAGGAGAGTCCAAGGAAGTTCCTCCTAACCCTCTTATGTAAAATCGTATTCTTCCTGCTCCTGGGTCTCCTAAACTAATTGCATGCCCGCCCGACCCATTGGTTTCATCATCACAGATAATACGCTGTCCTGCACGGGCTCTGTCGCCGGTTCTAAACCAACCTGAATAAGAGAAACTACTCGTTTTATTCGGGTGATTAGTTAATTCTACCCAATTGTTTGGGTCAACAAAGTTTTGTCCATCAGCTATTTGAGATGAAGTTAAATCAGTGGAGCCGTTGTTGGTTCCATTGTTACCATTTCCTGACGCGTCTAAGAAATCATCATGTAAGTGCCAAACGCCATCATATCCTGCATTCCATACACTAGAAGTGGAAGGGTTGCTGCTGACTGAGGAATTGCCATAATACAATAATATATTAAAGTCAACAGTAGGAGAGAGGGAAGGAATTTTAACCCATGCTACGTAGGTTCCTGTTGTAGGACTATAACTTTCTATTTGATGCTCCAATATGGTGTTGCAATCTCCGATAGTAAAGATGATATCGTACCCGTTAATATTTTCTGTGTTTCCACCACTAGATGTATGACGTAAGTCTCCATCTGTAAAACTGATTAAAACAGGGAAATTCAGAATGTTTGAGGTTCCTTCAACTTGTGAAGATTGGATGAGAATTTGCTTGCCAAAGCTGTAGCCCGGAGGTTGAGCAAGAGCAGCTAAATAAAAGAATAAACCAATCAGAATAGTCAGGCACTTCATTTATCTTCATTCTAAACGAGTAATTAATGAAGCAGTAGGTATCCTTGGGTTAGTTTACTACAAAAATAGAAAAACAGAAACATTTTAATCAATCGTTTTTACCTCGTTCTTAACATTAAAACGTTAATAAGGTATCCCTCACATTACTTTTTCACCAATGATGCCGACTAAGAACCCAAGAGTTGCACCAAGTGATGTCATGTAGTTTTGA
>CBFHLF010000353.1:0-1279 GCA_965656555.1 uncultured Acidiluteibacter sp.
AAAATAAACTATCACACTTTTATTGAGCTGTTCGGATTTGATGCTACAAAAGCAGCCTCAATATACGATGGAGCAAAAAAGTTGCAAAATCAATTGAATGAGCTAGGACTCCACAATAGCATCGTTCCTCATAGCCCATACTCCGTCTCTCGATCACTCTTTGAGCACATAAATAACGGACACAAGAACGGCCATCCAATTTGCATCCACAATCAAGAAAATAAAGATGAAAATGCCTTTTATCAAACAGGAACAGGCCGACTAGCAGAAATGCTCAAAAGCTTTGGCCTGTCAATAAAAGATTGGAAAGGAGGACACAAAAGTTCCATACAAGGTTACCTTCATTTACTTCCTGCCAATTGCCCCGTACTATTCGTTCACAACACCTTTACCTCAGCAGAAGATATTGATCTCGTAATAAAATCGCACCCTGCACCATTTTGGTGTTTTTGTCCGAATGCAAATCAATACATTGAAAACACGCTACCAAACATCCCTTTATTTCTTGAAAAAGCTACGAAATGCACCATTGGGACCGATAGCTTAGCGAGTAATTACAGCCTATCGGTATTAGATGAGTTGAAAGTGATTAACCAAGTATATCCGAATATACCCTCGTTCAAATTACTTGAATGGGCGACCCTTAATGGAGCAGAATTCTTGGGTTTGTCCAACGATTATGGTTCATTTGAGAAAGGAAAGAGGCCAGGAGTTAATTGGCTAAAAAATACCCCATCAGGAGAAATAACACAAAAGACTGTGGTTGAAAAGGTGGCTTAAGCGAGAAGTATTTCTGCTAGTTTTAAGTCGAATGGCGTCGTTAACTTGATATTTTCTCGATTACCATCGAATAAATGAATGGATTGGCCTAGCGCTTCTACTACGGAAGCATCGTCAGTGAAGGCTGCTGAATATTCTTGTTGATAGGCCCTATGCAATAACTCAGATTGAAAAACCTGTGGCGTTTGGACCAATCGATAATCTAATCTGTTTACAGCCATATTCGTTTCCTCTTTTCAGCTGAGCAATTTGGAAGAATTGGAGATTTGGAAGATTTTATTCATGATCATCGTCTACCTTCCCTTTGTCCTTTATACTCCTATGCTGGAATATTTGACGAAAGGTCAGACCGTAGGCAAGATGGCCATGGGAATACGAGTGACTAAGATGAATGGTGAAAACGCTAAGTTTAGAGAGTATTTTACACGTTGGTTATTTCGCCCGATTGAGTTTTACATAATACTTTTCGCTTCGGGGGGTATATTACTCCTTTTGGCTT
>CBFHLF010000354.1:0-1269 GCA_965656555.1 uncultured Acidiluteibacter sp.
TTACCTGCAGTGATATGATTAGAAACACGATTATTTTTTGGCAAAAGTAAGGTTAACGATCCGGGCCAAAAAGCATCAGCAAGTTTCTTTGCATTTTCCGGAAAGCTTGTGACTAAATCGTTGAGTTGCTCCAAGGCTGATAGGTGAACAATTAGCGGATTTGTCCTAGGCCGTTCTTTCAAAGCGAAGATCTGATCAATGGCCTCTGAATCGTAGATGGAAGCTCCTAAACCGTACACCGTTTCGGTAGGAACACCAACAACCTGACCCGCCATAATAAGCTTGGCAGCCTTCTTTACGTCTGTACTTATTGGATTATCTACCATTATAATTATCCTCTATTTTCTCTGATACCATTTGCTGCGCCAATAGATTTTATAAAAAATAGTACTTTATTAGTACATAAAAGAAGTGGGAGCAATCTTCCGATTACTCCCATTTTCTTTAAATCTAAAAGCCTTGTTCTAAATAATATTATTGACCTTGGCCTAATGAGAATGAAGCCTTACCATCAAATGCATAAAGGTTTTCTGTCTTTACGATGTCTACGCCTTTATCTAATGCATTACTCTGTAACATGATCAAATCTTCTTTTTTTACTTCATTTTGCTCAGGATCTTGGAATCTACATCTCCAGTGATCTGTACAGAAGGTTTCTTTAAATCCATTTGGCCAAACTTTGATACCTCTGTTGGTAATCATTTTAAGTGGCATTCCATTAGGATTAATTTCATTCAACTTTTCTGCTAACTCATTCGGGTCAGTTCCATTCCAGTGAACGAAAGCATCTACACCAAGTAATGTTTTCGTTTTTTGTGGTTTCTTCACGTAAGAAGGTAGCTTCAGAGCAGCTCCATTCTTGAAATCTACTGCTTTTAGCGTATCAGGAGTGTTTCCTAAATTGCTGATTACAGCCTCTGAAAACTCTTTTGTTCCTACTTTCTTTTTACTGATTTCTGGGTTGTAGATATCAGGAGTGTGAATTCCTTCCTCGATAGTTTTCAATAGCGCATTTTTTACTTTTTGAGCTACATCAGACTGTCCAATATGGTTAAGCATTAATACGGCACCCTCGATCAACCCAGTTGGGTTTGCAATTCCTTGTCCGGCAATCATTGGAGCAGATCCATGTATTGCTTCGAACATGGCACATTCTTCACCAATATTAGAAGACCCTGCTAAACCAACAGAACCTGTAATTTGTGCCGCGATGTCAGAAATTACATCTCCATATAAATTCAACGTAACAATTACATCAAAATCCTCTGG
>CBFHLF010000355.1:0-1249 GCA_965656555.1 uncultured Acidiluteibacter sp.
ATGGCACGTTAGACCCCTACTTACTTTATTGGATGAGTGCAATGGAGCAAAAAGGAATAGATTGGAATAAAAAGATGGACGATGAGTTTTGGGATTTTGTAATCGGTATGTTACTTTTTTTACCAAAGAGATGGAATCAGAAAAATACTTCGCTTGGTATAATGACGGTTATTGCTCAACCAAAAAAAGAATTAATCAAACGTTAGTTGATCTAATTCGCTCCATGTCCCAATCGATTTGTATGGGTGAAATCGAGCAAAAAGCTCTTCGCTGTACCAATCATTTTTGCGAGTGCGCCGAATAGCCTCTTGATGCTCTTTACTTTGATACGCAAACTTTTTTACCGCCTCGAAGTTTTTCCATAAACTGAATGTAGCCATTTGAATAATCGGCACCTCTCCTACTCCTTTGGTGTAAATTAATCCATCATTTCCCTCTAGTCCTTTTTCAGAGGTTGGCACATACTTCCAAAATCGTAATAACCAATTCCGCTTGATGGTAGCCCTTGTAATGATGGCAATTGGCAAATTAGGAACTAAACTCACTGATTTTTCAAAAGGTGATTTCCCAACCCATGTTCCATTCGCAGCAATGGACTTCATAAATAAGGTTATTTGCTCTTTGGTATGTGATTGATACGATCTGATTAGTTCTGATGTTTTAAAAAACTCATCTGCCGCTGCCTCATTTTTCCATACTTGTAAAAGACTGTATACCGACCAATCAGGAAAGGGATTAAAACCTTTACCTTTACCACTTCCCATAAGGCGATAAAACTGCTGTCCGTTTACTGCAGACAGTTCAGTGTGTGCAAACTGCATCATTTTAAAACCAAAAACTTTTGCGGATAACGTCTGAAACCTAAAAAAAGTAATGGTGGTAATTTGCTGCGACATATGCAATGTTAAGAATTCAACTAATCAACAAGAAATAAAAACAATAGTTTACAGCTTATTGAGTCAATTCAATATGAGCAAACAATCTTAGGCTAAGAAAAAAAGAATGCTCAATCAAATCGTATCTTTGATATCCTCACCTATAAAAACAAATTAGACCCGATACATGAAAGAGAACATTGAGAATATCGAACTTCGATTCTTAACCATAGACGACTATAAAGAGTTAAAAGATGTGATGATTGAGGCCTATTCAACTATGCCAGATTCCTATTGGAAAGCATCACACATTGAATCCTTGATCAGTAAATTCCCTGAAGGACAAGTAATTATTAAAATAAATGACGAGCTTG
>CBFHLF010000356.1:0-1237 GCA_965656555.1 uncultured Acidiluteibacter sp.
AAATTTCATGGACCTAAAGGAATAGGATTTATGTATGTAAATGCAGATTACAAACTAAAACCAATGATTACGGGTGGTGCACAAGAACGGAACATGCGTGCTGGGACTGAGAATATTCACGGTATTGTTGGTTTGGCTAAGGCGACTGAAATTGCACACCGGGAGATGGAAGCGCACCAAAAATATGTAACTGATTTAAAAATGTACATGGTGGATCAGCTAAAGTCTGCAATACCTGATGTACAATTTAATGGAGATTCTGCAAACAAAGATTCTTTATATACGGTTCTTAGTGTCTGTTTTCCACCAAATGATATGGGAGACATGTTCTTGTATAATTTAGATATTGAGGGAATTTGTGCAAGTGGAGGAAGTGCTTGTTCATCAGGCAGTAATGTTGGGTCTCATGTGTTAAGAGCAATCGGAGCGCAAATGGAGCGTCCATCGATTCGTTTTTCTTTTTCTCGATTCAACACCAAACAAGAAATTGATCACGTTGTTAAGGTACTCAAAGAATTATACGCGATACCTGCCTAATGAAGCCAAATCAACTCACCGTAACATTTTTAGGAACCGGAACATCACAAGGTGTGCCGGTAATTGGGTGTAGTTGTGAAGTTTGTATTTCAGAAAACCCAAAAGACGACCGATTGAGGACGTCGATAATGGTTTCTACTACTGAGCAAAATATTGTGTTCGATACTGGTCCTGATTTCCGGCAACAAATGCTTCGCGAAAAAGTACAGCGGTTAGATGCAGTAATTTTTACACACGAGCATAAAGATCACGTAGCAGGTTTAGATGACATTCGAGCATTTAACTTTAAACAGCGGAAGGATATGGAGGTCTATGCTACCAATCAGGTACAAGAAGCCTTGAAGCGGGAGTATGCTTACATTTTTGCTGAAAAAAAATATCCTGGGGTACCTCAGGTGAATTTGAATACCATTGACTTATCTCCTTTTGACGTAAATGGTTTAGAATTAATTCCAATTCAAGTGATGCATTATAAATTACCCGTTTTGGGTTTTCGAATAAATGACTTTACGTATATAACTGATGCCAATTTTATTTCGGAAGAGGAAAAAGCAAAAATTAGAGGAACTAAGGTGTTGGTTATTGATGCTTTGCGTAAAGAAAAGCATATTTCACATTATAATTTGGAAGAAGCAATTGAACTAATTAAAGAATTAGAGGTAGAGCAAGCTTACCTCATTCATATCAGCCATTTATTCGG
>CBFHLF010000357.1:0-1197 GCA_965656555.1 uncultured Acidiluteibacter sp.
TTGATTGAAAAAAATCCTCTGCGCTGATAGGATTCATCCACCACATCATCGTGCACAAGTGTAGCTGTATGAAGCAATTCAATTAGTGAAGCTGCGATGTAGCTCTTTTCAGTGGTTTCAGCAAATAACTTGGCAGAAAGAAACACAAACATCGGGCGCATTTGCTTCCCTTTTCGTTTGATAATATAATGCGTGATTTTGTCCAGTAACGCCACCTGCGATTTCATCGAATCTCTAAAGTGAGTTTCAAACGTATCCATCTCCTTTTGGATTGGCGCTTTTATTTTGGCTAAGGAATATTGCATTTACTTGGTTTCCAAAAATAGGTTTTAAGCAGTAATTTTCAGCTATAGAACAACCACTATTTATTTCAGTTCTTTGTGAACGACTGCTTCGTTCTTATTTGCCAATTGCCCACAAGCTGCATCAATATCTTTCCCCCTGCTTCTGCGTATGTTAACAACCAAATTCTTACTTTCTAAATACGCAGCAAAAGCGTCTACTTTTGCTGTGTCTGCCTGCTGAAATTCCCCATCATCAATCGGGTTATACTCGATTATATTTATTTTACATGGAACATGTTTGCAAAATGCTGCTAATTCCTTGGCGTCTTCTATTTCATCGTTAAAGTCTTTGAAGATAATGTATTCGTAGGTTACTCGAGTTCCTGTCTTTTCATAAAAATACTTGAGCGATTCTGCCAAAACAGCTAAATTATTCTGCTCATTAATAGGCATTATCTTGTCGCGTTTTTCATCATTTGCAGCATGAAGAGAAAGGGCAAGATTAAATTTTACCTCATCATCGCCAAGTCGAGTTATCGCCTTAGCAATCCCTGCAGTAGAAACAGTAATTCGTTTGGGGGACATACCCAACCCTTTTGGAGAAGTAATTCGCTGGATGGAAGCCAACACATTTTTGTAATTCAACAAAGGCTCACCCATTCCCATGTACACAATATTGGTGAGTGGTGTATTGTAATGCTCTTCAGCTTGTTCTTTAATGTGTACAACTTGATCAAAGATCTCATCAGCGTCAATATTTCTCAACCGTTTTAATCTTCCAGTAGCACAAAATTTACAGCTTAAGCTGCAGCCAACTTGAGAAGAGATGCAAGCCGTCATTCGAGTAGTGCTAGGAATCAACACTCCCTCTGTTATATTTTTATCATAGAGCTCGAAGGCATTTTTGATGGTT
>CBFHLF010000358.1:0-1193 GCA_965656555.1 uncultured Acidiluteibacter sp.
TCTCAGCCAATGGAATCTCAAATGTTAATTCTACCCGCTCAGGAGTCAAATAAACTTGATTTTTTAACTCCCCTCGTTTGTCAATACACAAACTCATTACTGTACCTACAAAGTCAGATTTAGTAATTATTTGTGCTTTAATATATGGCTCTTCTACTCGCTCTAGAATAGTCGCCTCAGGTAAGTCTGATGGATTATTTATCAAAATACGCTCCTCTGGATTTTTAACCAAGTAAGCATGGTAAGATACGTTAGGAACTGTTGTAATAACCGTCATATTGAACTCTCTTTCCAGACGCTCCTGAATAATTTCCATATGAAGCATTCCCAAGAATCCACATCTAAATCCAAAACCAAGTGCAGCAGATGATTCAGGCTCAAAAGTCAATGAAGCGTCATTCAGCTGCAATTTTTCCATTGCATCTCTTAGTTCTTCGTACTCGTCGGTATCAACTGGGTAAATTCCTGCAAAAACCATAGGTTTTACATCTTCAAACCCTTGTATAGCTGCTTCGCACGGATTGTCTAAAGTAGTGATCGTATCACCAACTTTCACTTCTTTGGCAACTTTTATCCCTGATATTATATAACCTACATCTCCGGTTTTAACAACATTTTTAGGCTGGTGCTTTAGACGTAGTGTTCCTATTTCATCCGCATTGTAAGTCCTTCCTGTGTTTACAAACTTTACCTTATCTCCTTTCTTAATTTCACCATTAACCACTTTAAAAAAGGCATTAATACCTCGGTAAGAATCGAAAACAGAATCAAAAATAAGTGCCTGCAGTGGAGCATTTGGATCTCCAACAGGGGCAGGAACATCATTTATAATTCGAGTTAAAATCTCTTCGATTCCCTCACCCGTTTTTCCACTTGCACGGAGAATTGAATCACGTCCGCAGCCAATCAGTTCAATAATCTGATCTTCTACAACTTCGGGCATTGCATTGGGCAAGTCCATTTTATTTAGCACTGGAATGATTTCCAAGTCATGCTCAATTGCTAAATACAAATTTGAAATTGTCTGAGCCTGAATTCCTTGTGTCGCATCGATAATTAAAAGTGCTCCTTCACATGCAGCAATCGAACGCGAAACTTCATAAGAGAAATCAACGTGTCCCGGAGTATCAATTAAGTTGAGAACATATTTTTCTCCCATGTGAACATAGTCCATTTGAATGGCATGACTTTTA
>CBFHLF010000359.1:0-1193 GCA_965656555.1 uncultured Acidiluteibacter sp.
ACTATCATTTGCTGCTGAGAGCTTAAAGCCGATGCAAACCGAAAATGTAAGAATTGAAAAAATGCAAAACATTCTTACTTCGGTAGGAATTGAAACAACTCCTAGTAATGCAGGAGAGCTTTTTGACCAATACATTGTAGATCAAAAGTTGTTAAACAATGAAGGTAAAGTAGTAGAGAAAGAAGGCTTATCTGCTTTTGATATCGACGCTGTAAAACAATACAAGGATAAAAACTTAACTGCTGAAGAAAAGTATTATCCACTTTTTACTTTCGAAAATGACGAAGGTAAAAAGTATATTGTACCGATGGCAGGAAAAGGACTTTGGGGCCCGATTTGGGGTTACGTAGCTTTCGCGGATGATATGAATACTATCACAGGGTCAACATTCGATCACAAATCAGAAACACCTGGATTGGGTGCAGAAATCAAAGAGAAGTTTTTTACAGATAAGTTCATTGGTAAAACCATTTTTGATGGTAATGAATTTGTTTCTGTTGAAATCGTAAAAGGTGGTCAACCTTGGGATTCTCCGCATAAAGTGGACGGAATTTCTGGTGGAACCATTACAAGTGTTGGAGTAGGTGAAATGATGGAGAGAACACTCGGTGTTTACGTACCATATTTCAAGAATACTGCTAAAGCAAGTCTATAACTATTTAATTATATCACTATCATGAGTGAAACAGCTGAAGTGAAAGTAAAGGAGCCTTTATTTTCTAAGAAGAATAAAAAATTATTATCAGATCCGTTAAATGACGACAACCCGATTACCATTCAAGTATTGGGTATTTGTTCCGCTTTAGCGATTACTGTTCAAGTGAAGCAAGCTTTTGTAATGTCTGTTTCGGTTTTAGCCGTTATGATATTTGCAAACCTGATTGTATCGTTAATGAGAAACCTAATTCCATCAAGAGTTAGAATTATCGTTCAATTAGTAATTGTAGCCGCTTTGGTAATTTTAGTTGACCAGATCTTGAAAGCATTTGTTTACGATGTTTCAAAACAGCTATCGGTGTTTGTTGGATTAATTATAACCAACTGTATTATTATGGGGCGTTTAGAGGCCTTTGCTTTAGGTAACAAACCATTTCCTTCTGTTTTAGATGCAATTGGTAATGCCGCAGGATATGCATGGATTTTGATTGTTGTAGCAATCTTTAGAGAGTTCTTCGGTAGTGGAAAACTATGGG
>CBFHLF010000360.1:0-1192 GCA_965656555.1 uncultured Acidiluteibacter sp.
ACCCGGCTGAACTTAGGATTTATAAAATTTGGAGGAAATAAAAATTCAAAGGATGAGCTTTTTTTGTTTCGTTTTTTCGGCGGAGGAAAAAATGAAAAATATAAATTAAAAAAAGTAAGCCCCTATCTAACATTAAATAATTAGACTTTTCATTTTTAATAAAAAGCATATTGATTTAAAGATAGATATATGATCAATATTTATTTTAATTCGATACAGTTTTATTTATTGTCAGATAGAATTGGTGTAAAAGCAAGAAATAAATTCTATTAGATATTTTGGTCTTGAAATCGAAAAGTAAAAATCCATTAACACATTAGTTGGTGGATTTTTTTATGTGATTTTTTTTCTTTTCAGTTGCTCCGAAAATCGTTTAGAAAAGGAGGCTAATTTTTTCCAAAAAAAGAGGGAGGATAACCCTCTCGTTTGTTTTTAAAATCAACTGGATTAATGTAATTTTCCGCTCCCAATAAAGGAAACAGACTATGCAACAAGAAAACATCCTCAACTACATCAAAGAAGTATTAATCAATCTACCGCAAGATTGGGTCAAATTAACAACACATCGATTAGATATCTATAACGAGGAGCAAGCCAAAACTGGTTTTTTGAACCTATTTGAAGAACTATATCAGCAAGGTATAACTGATACAAGTAAGTTAGCGGCGCTTCCTACAGCCTATGATTACATTCGGTTAGGACATCCATTGTCATGCGTGTTGGAGTGGGCGGTAGGTCGATTAAATTCACTACCTGAAGATCATGTGATTAGTTTTTCTTCCAAAGTAACGCCTATTTTGGCCATTCTTCGTAAGAATTTGATGAGTCAAACTGCTACCCGGATTGTTTATACAGACGATCTGCCTCCTAGTTTTGACGCTGATGTAATTAAGGCAGTTTACGGTTATCAATTTGAGTTGCTTCAAGTAGATGGAATAGAAGCATTGCCTACTTTCGATGGTACCACTGTGGTTATTACAGAGGAAACTTCCTTACAAGCGTTTCCAATTGCCGATAAGGTGGATTTTTACATCAATATGTTTGCTGAGTTGGGGAGTATTTTATTGGCTAGTCCTAAAGTAGATCAAAGTTATATTTCAGAAATACAACACGTAAGAAGAAGGGAAACCATCTCGATGACGCCATCGAACTGCGAAATTGTATTGAATCATTTGGTGAATGAATCGCCATT
>CBFHLF010000361.1:0-1147 GCA_965656555.1 uncultured Acidiluteibacter sp.
TTGCTCAAGACACGATTACTTCTTGTGGAGTTGACTCATTAAATCTAGATGCAGGAGCAAGTTGGTCTAGTTATGCATGGAGTAACAGTGCAACCACTCAAACCATTTCTGTAAAAACTTCTGGAACGTATACAGTAACGGTTACAGATGCAAATGGGTGTACGGTAAGTGATAGTGTGGTGGTAAATATATCTTCACCAATAGTGGCATCATTTGCTCCAACTGCACCTTTAGGTCTTACTTCTGTTCCTTCTACAGTTTTATCAAATGTCTCAGAAGCTTCAGCTTATGGAGTGGTCTATGAAATAGATATACCTGCTAATGCTGACTATACAAATAGCGCAATTAATTATGCAATCAATAATTCTAATGTACTAAATACGAACCATGACCGAGTAGCCTATTATATGCAATTGGATAATGATTGGATATGGGTGTCAATGGATGATTTTGCGAGTGGCGATTTAGCTTCATTAGGAATTCCTAAAGCACAAACGAATAATGTGATCTGGGATAGGGTTGTGAGTAATATGAACGTTTATTCCAATAAAGCAGGGATTACTACTGGTTCAAGTATTTCTACTGGAAACATAGAAATGTGGCATCACTGCTATGGGAACACAGCAAATTCTGCACTTGGTGGTGACAGCAATGCTTACGATTTTGATGATGAAGTAACGACTTCCTCCCCTAACTGTTTCGGCTCCTTTCAAGTGCATAATTATGGCGCGAGCCAGACATTATTTGCTTGGAATAACTTTATACAAAGAAGTGTAGATGACCTTGGGATTGGGAACAGTTCTGGAGCTAACCCTGATTGGACATTTGAGAAAAATGCAAACACGTATACTAATCGTAAACTATATATTTTAGTTGGTAATTCGAACAATTCTGTTACGGCATTGGATTGTAATGGAGATGCTGATGGTGCGATTACTTTGAATACGTCAGGCGGTACTGCTCCTCTTTCGTACTTATGGAGTAATGCTGACACTTCGGCAAGTCTAACAGGTCTTACAGCAGGAGTTTACACTGTAACGATTACTGATGCCAATTCATGTACAACTACTTCAAGTGTAACGATTACAGAACCTGCAGTATTAGCAGCATCATCAGTAGTTAATTCGAACGTGAGTTGTAATGGTGG
>CBFHLF010000362.1:0-1133 GCA_965656555.1 uncultured Acidiluteibacter sp.
ACCACTATCAAGCGAATTCCTAAAATTTTATACCACTGGCGGATGCATGAGCAATCAACAGCCATGAATGAAGAAGCTAAAGACTATGCGTTTCAAAGCGGCGTAAATGCATTAAATGAAGCACTGAATAGAAGAGGTATAAAAGCAACTGCGTCACTTCAAACGGGTAAGCCAGGCTTTTACAGAATTCAGTATGCAATAGATCAAACCCCTAAAGTGAGTATTATTATTCCTACGTATAATAACTCTGCAGTGCTAAGCACATGTATTGAATCTATATTTAAGCTAACCTCGTATCCAAATTTTGAGATTGTGCTCATTAACAATAATAGTACAGAAGAGGCGCTTTTTGACTGTATAAAAAAGTGGCAAGCGGCTTACGGCGATCAGTTTCGCTTGCTTGATTGCCCTTACCCTTTTAATTATGCGAAACTGATGAATGATGGTGTTCGTTTTTCAAATGGATCATTCATTCTGCTGCTAAACAATGACACAGAAGTCTTGCATGCTGATTGGATAGAGCAAATGCTGCACCATGCGCAAAGAGAAGAAATTGGTGCTGTTGGGGTGAAGCTACTGTACCCGAATGATACGGTACAACATGGAGGCGTAGTAATGGGAATAGGAGGAGTTGCCGGACATACCTTTATTGGAGCAGGCAAAGATGACCCCGGCCAGTTTTATTACCTAACCTCTGTCACAAACTATAGTGTGGTAACTGCTGCCTGTTTGTTGGTAGAAAAAAGCAAGTACGATGCTGTAGGCGGATTCGATGAGCAACTCGCAGTGGAGTATAATGATGTTGACTTTTGCTTAAAGCTGATAGAGAATGGATATTACAACCTGTTTAACCCCGATGTAATTCTATATCACTATGAATCACTTACCCGCGGTCACCCATATGCAACCAAAGAGAGTTATAAAAGGCACGTAGCAGAGGTAAAATATTTTAAATCAAAGTGGCAGCAATACATTGACAATGACCCTTTCTACAACCCTAACTTATCATTGACCACCACGCATTTTGAGCCAGATGTGATTTTGTAGTCTAATTGTCTAATAAATCATCTATAAACCTTTCCATCGTTTCCTGTATTAGAATATCCGGCTTTTCATGTAAAATCCTCTCTTTG
>CBFHLF010000363.1:0-1109 GCA_965656555.1 uncultured Acidiluteibacter sp.
CCCAAAGAATACATCTCCTTTAAAAAAGTCTTCGCGAGTTTCAGAGATAAAGAACTTATCGATCATTCCTTGGGAGTTAGAAACGTGTAATTGGAATACGTGGCTTTTGGTTTGAATGTCAAATCCCAAAGAGAGTGAATTGGTAAACTCATCTGCCATTTGATTGGGCAACACATAATAGTACTCGGCTTGAAAAGAAACGGTTTTTGTCAGTTGGTAGCGAGTAGCTGCTCCAATAGCAAATAAATCATTTTTTTCATCGCGTGTTTCCACCAAGTTTCGATGAATAAAGGTCGGCATCAATTGTGCTGAAAATTCATCACAAAACTTACGAGCAATCATCAACTGGTGTCCGTAAGTCATTCGGTTAGCAAAGTCATAATCGACTCCTTCAATTTCTGAAAAGTCTGCTGTTCGCCATGCGGCATTACTTTGCCAGGTCATGGTTATGGGCATATTATTAGTACCTGAGGACTGCCGAAGTATTTTATATTTAGCAAAACCATCTACTGTTTTTTCAAATGAGCTACGACCGATACCAACAGTTATGCGGTCGGTAATTCCATAATCCAAACCGAGGCGAATAGTGGCCTGGTCTAACCCAAAGAAATTATCAAATCCTTCACTGATTAATCCAAAACGGTGCGAAATTAAAAACTTCAGTTGTCCTTCTTCATTCGTTTCTACTGATTGTCCATTTACAACTCGGGTATCTTTAAACGTTTCTGAGGCGTAGGTAGTGGATTCTTGGGCAGCTACTAGTTGTGTAAATGCAATAGCAAAGCCCCACAATATTATCTTTTTCATCAGGATTAATTATTTGGTGCTCCGGCATCTAACCAAGCAGTTAATTTACGTATTTCGCAATCGGGGAGTGGAGCAGCGGCTGGCATATCTTTTTTGATCACCGCTCTTTGTCTAATTTTATCATTATCATCAATTTTCGCTTTTATGCCTGCATAAGCGGTAAAATCGCCATTGAAAGAACCGCTGTCGTGACATCCTGAATTGTTACAGTTTTGAACAAAGATGGGTTTGATATCTGTCTGAAATGAAAGGCTATCGGTAGGGCAGGTATCTACAAGTTCTTCCGGTTTTAACTCTTCAAT
>CBFHLF010000364.1:0-1101 GCA_965656555.1 uncultured Acidiluteibacter sp.
CCCGCCATAGCCATTATCTGTTTTTCTGCTAATTCCTCTTCTCGAAAAAGTCGATGAATTTCCATGGCCATTTCAGGTGTTCCATAAGGCACGTTTTCTCTAGAGGTTGGTACCTTGTTTAATAATGCTTTCCATAAGTCAAGGTGATGCACATGAATAACAGCTCTAATAGTGTGATTATACTCATAGATTGCTGCATGGGTCATCGACTCTGAAGATGCCTTTATAGGACCTTTACACCAAACTGTATTTGCTTTTAGGTCATATTGCGTAACAGTAGTAAAGTGTTCCTCCTTTATTGGAAATACATCGCCTGTTTGCGTACCTGAAATCACAAATGCTTCGGATGAGTTAAATCTTTGACTGATGTTGCCAAACCCAATACCAAGGTCCGGGTAGTTTCCGATCAAGTTGAGTCGGTGCATCTCATCTCGCCACTTCATTAGACTTGTTAAGTCAAAATCAAACTCATTTGGCAGATTATCCCATTTTAATTCAAACTTTATGTACCCTTCATCAATCATACTAATCTTTTTGTTCAGGAAATTGATTGGTTAGTCCTTCTTCGCTTGCTTCGCAAATGCCTCTTTCTGTTATTAGCCCAGTTATTAATCGAGCAGGTGTTACATCAAATCCGTAGTTGGCAGCAGGAGTTGTCTCAGGACAAATTAAAACGGATTCCATTCCATTTTTCCCTTTTCCAAAAACATACTTTACTTCGTCTTCAGACCGCATCTCTATTGGAATTTCATTAATTCCATCGTTAATGCTCCAGTCAATAGTTGATGATGGTAGGGCTACATAAAATGGGACATGATTGTCGTTTGCAGCTAAGGCTTTTAGGTATGTGCCTATTTTGTTTGCTACATCACCACTTCGTGTTGTTCTATCTGTTCCTACGATGACCATATCTACCATTTGGTGCTGCATCAAATGCCCACCCGTATTGTCCGTAATTAGCGTATGCGGAACTCCTTGTTCATTAAGCTCAAATGATGTAAGGTTGGCACCTTGACTTCTTGGCCGCGTCTCATCTACCCAAACGTGTACTTTAATTCCTTTTTGATGAGCTTGATAAATTGGAGACGTTGCTGTTCCCCA
>CBFHLF010000365.1:0-1090 GCA_965656555.1 uncultured Acidiluteibacter sp.
GTTTTCAAGCAAGAAAAATTGCTTTTAACTTAGGTCTATCAGGTCAATCGTTTAAGCAAATGGTCAAATTTGTTTATTCATTGTATGCTGCTTATGACGGAATTGATGCAGCACTATTTGAAATTAATCCTGTATTGAAAACCTCTGATGATAAAATTATTGCAGTTGACTCTAAGGTGTCAATTGATGCAAATGCACTTTACAGACAAAAGGCATTAGCAGAAATGAGAGATGTTAGAGAAGAGGATGCAACTGAGGTAGAAGCAGGTGAAGCAGGTCTTAATTTTGTAAACTTAGACGGAAACGTGGGTTGCATGGTTAATGGAGCCGGTTTAGCAATGGCTACTATGGATATCATCAAACTTAGTGGAGGGAATCCTGCAAACTTCTTGGATGTAGGTGGTACTGCCAACGCAGAGCGTGTAGAAAAAGCATTTAGAATTATCTTGAAAGATGATAATGTAGAAGCTATTTTGGTAAATATTTTCGGTGGTATTGTAAGATGTGACCGAGTAGCACAAGGTATCGTAGATGCCTATAAAAATATTGGTGACATTCCTGTTCCAATTATTGTGCGTTTGCAAGGGACTAATGCAGAAGAAGCGAAGAAAATTATCGATGATTCCGGGTTAAAAGTTCATTCGGCTATTTTATTACAAGAAGCAGCTGATCAAATCAAAGAAGTATTAGCGTAATGCTAATCTGATATATTAGGTAAGGCTCTACTATTTTAGTAGAGCCTTTTTTATGCTATAAATTATGAAGACTTATTTCTCCCCTGACTTTATACAATTTTTTGTTGAACTGGCATCAAACAATCATAAGGAGTGGTTTGATGAGAATCGTAAGCGATATGAACAAACGATAAAAGAACCGTTCAAAAGTTTCGTAGCTGACCTAGCAATGCACCTAGCTAAACACGAATCAACTCTAGTTCAAGATCCCAAAAACTTAATCTTTAGGATAAATCGAGATATTCGATTTTCCAAAGATAAGCGGCCATATAAAACATTTGTATCTGCAGTCATTTCTTCAGGAGGTAAAAAGAATAAAGAAATGCCTGGAATGTACTTTGAATTGAGTCCTAACG
>CBFHLF010000366.1:0-1080 GCA_965656555.1 uncultured Acidiluteibacter sp.
AAGATTGCCTTTGCTCTTGACTCAATAAGCGACCATTCACCAAACAGTAAAGTTGGATCTAAATTTCCTTGAACAGCCACGCCGTGGTCAAGATCAGCCCAAGCAGCATTGATATCTGTTTTCCAATCAATCCCAATTACATCAGGAGCAGTTTTTCTAAAATCTTGTAATAGGTGCGATGTGTTAGTTCCAAATAAAATAATCGGAACATCCGTTTTTGCTTTCAACAATTCCATCATCTTTTCCATGTGAGGCAACACATACTCTCTATAATCTTGAACAGATAGGATCCCTACCCAACTGTCAAAGATTTGTAAAGCCGCTGCACCACTTTCTTGTTGAAAAAGTAGATATTCTGCCATTGATGTCGCCAACTTATCCATTAGCAAATGCCAGTTTTCCGATTGATTATACATCAATGATTTTAGCTTCGCATAATTCTTAGATGGACCACCTTCAATCATGTAGCTAGCCAAAGTAAATGGCGCGCCTACAAAACCTAAACAAGGAATCGATAATCCCTTTTTCAAGATACCTAAAGCATCACCAGTATATTTTAAATCTACTGCTGGATCAATCGTCTTTAATCGATCAATATCAGCTTTAGAAGCAATTGGATTATGGATTACAGGACCAACTCCTGGCTTATACTCAAAGTTTATACCCATCGGCTCCAGTGGAATCATGATATCAGAAAACACAATTGCTGCATCAAGTGCGAATTGATTTACCGGTAAAAATGTTACCTCTGCGCATACTTCAGGAATTTTACAGATATCTACGATACTGTATGTTTTCTTAATGGTTCTGTATGCTTCTTGGTATCTTCCTGCCTGACGCATAAACCATACAGGCGTATGATCTACTGGTTCTCTTCTACAGGCTCTTAAAAAATTATCGTTAAATGTTGTCATTATTTCGTTATGGATTGTATTGCGTTTCTAATTGCCACTTTAATTTTATTCATATCATCTGCCGTTAATGTTGCAGGTAAGAACCATGCCTCAAACTGAGATGGTGGTATGTACATGCCGTTTTCTGCCATGCCCCAGAAAAACTTTGCAAAGTGGTCGGTATTGG
>CBFHLF010000367.1:0-1050 GCA_965656555.1 uncultured Acidiluteibacter sp.
GTAAGTACGATTTAGAAATCATGACACTTCCAAGAATTCTGCTGCCTGATGTGAACATTGCGCAAAGCAATGTGACCAAAATCATGATTCCTCAACCGGGAGTTGCCTCTATAGGAATGGGCGTAAAAGGCTATGGAAGTATTTTTGTGGAAAAAGCAGATAAACTAGAGTTAGTAACGACTTTAAATACGAGTGCTTCACGTGAATCCATCGTATTGCAACCAGGTAGTTACCGATTGGTTTTTCGCCCAATCAATGCAAAACAATCAATCTACACTAAAGAAATATCGTTTACGATAACTTCAGGACAAACAACCCAAGTAAAATTTTAATCAAAGGATGAAAAAGTATACTTCTACAGGAAATAAAGACACCCGCTCAGGATTTGGAGACGGATTATTGGAAGCAGGTAAACAAAATGAAAACGTAGTTGCTTTATGCGCTGACCTTACTGGCTCGCTTAAAATGGATGCGTTTAAAAATGAATTTCCTGATCGATTTATACAAGCAGGAATCGCCGAAGCAAACATGATCGGCGTTGCGGCAGGATTGACCATTGGTGGTAAAATACCTTTCACTGGTACATTCGCTAACTTTTCTACTGGCCGCGTTTATGATCAGATTCGTCAGTCAGTAGCATACAGTGACAAAAATGTAAAAATAGCAGCATCTCACGCAGGTTTAACCCTTGGAGAAGATGGTGCAACCCACCAAATTTTAGAAGATATTGGGTTAATGAAAATGCTACCAGGCATGACGGTTATTAATCCATGTGATTATAACCAAACGAAAGCTGCTACTTTAGCGGTTGCCAAACACCATGGTCCTGTTTACCTTCGATTTGGTCGTCCGAAAGTACCTGTTTTTATGCCAGAAAATGAGCCATTTGAAATTGGTAAAGCCATTACCTTAATTGAAGGAACTGATGTCAGCATTTTTGCGACAGGTCACTTAGTATGGGAAGCACTTCAAGCAGCTGAATCATTAGCTGAGAAAGGAATTTCCGCTGAAGTAATAAATATTCACACCATTAAACCTTTGGACGATCAA
>CBFHLF010000368.1:0-1025 GCA_965656555.1 uncultured Acidiluteibacter sp.
TACGCAGTTCACAAAGAGCGTCCGTTTTATGGCGAATTAGTAGACTACATGAGTAATGGTCCTATCGTGGCTGCAATTCTTGAAAAAGACAATGCGGTAGCTGATTTCAGAACATTAATTGGTGCTACAAATCCTGCAGAAGCTGCTGAAGGAACTATCCGTAAAATGTATGCAGAATCTATCTCTGCAAATGCAGTACACGGATCTGATAGCGATGAAAATGCTGCAATTGAAGGAAACTTCTTCTTCTCTAATTTAGAGCGTTTCTAGTCATTGAAAATATTTTTTTTAACAGCTCTTTCCGATTCGGGAAGGGCTTTTTTTATATCCCTAACCATCACTCCTATCAACTACACGCATCAACTCAAACACATATAAACAGTGATCTTTTTTCTATACTTATCTCCCATTCCTTGCCGTTTAGGTAAATTTGCGGCTTAATTATACTATACTATGGCTATTCCAATCGTCACGCTAAAGCGTAAAAAAGAAGCATCTATCCAACGTCAGCATCCATGGGTTTTCTCAGGAGCTATTGAGCGGATCTTAATTGATGAAGACAAAGAAGATTTAGCCGACGGCGAAATTGTGAAAGTAGTCGCCAACGATGGTTCCTTTTTAGCCTTAGGTCATTTTCATAATGGATCCATAGCTGTTCGTATTTTTAGCTTTGAGGATGTAAGCCCTACTCCTAAATTTTGGGAAGAGAAGGTTAAAAATGCGATCGCTTACCGCAAAACTATTGGCCTATTTGACTCAAAAGAAACCACGACTTACCGCCTAATCCACGCAGAAGGTGATGGCTTTAGTGGGCTCATTGTCGATGTATATGGCATTGTGGCTGTATATCAAGCGCATTCCATAGGTATGCATAAAGTACGGACAGAAATAGCCTCTGCTATCATTAACGCTTCTGAAGGTAAGATAACAGCGATTTATGATAAAAGTGCGGAGACCTTGCCACCAGAGTATGCCGCTACCATAGAAAATGGGTACCTGATTGGCAAGCACGAAGGCAAACAGGT
>CBFHLF010000369.1:0-1000 GCA_965656555.1 uncultured Acidiluteibacter sp.
TATTTTGGGCAATCAAACGCCTGTTGTCGTAAGCCGAAGGGTAGACTTTCCCATAAAAAAGAAAGCAAGTTCTCTTTTTAAATACAACCATAAAGTGGTAAAAAAGATTGTTTGTGTATCGGATAAAATAAAGGAAATCACTGCAGTTGATATTGCAGATTCGTCTAAATTAGTAACTGTGCACTCAGGTATTGATACGTCGAAGTTTGACGGTTCTCATATACCCAATAAACTAAGAGAGGAAATTGGTATTGGAGAAGGTTTTTTAATTGGAAATACTTCTGCTTTAGCTGATCATAAGGATTACTTTACGTTCTTAGATAGCGTGGTCGCTATTAACGAACTACGCTCTGATTGTCATTTTGTAATTATTGGCTCCGGACCTTTGGAGCAAGAAATTCACGACTATGCCAAGCAATTAAAGCTAACTAATGTGATATTTACCGGCTTTCGAAATGATTTACCTGAGGTGTTGGGCGACTTAGATTTATTTTTAATTACCTCTAAAACTGAAGGGCTAGGGACTTCTATCCTCGATGCATTTGCTTGTAATATACCTGTGGTGGCTACTGCGGCTGGTGGCATTCCTGAGATTGTAAAGGATGACTACAGTGGGTTGATAGCTCCTGTGAAAAATCCAAAAGCTATTGCTATTCAGGTAAATCGATTACTTAATGACAATGTGTTAGCCGATAGGTTGAAAGTCGGTGCCGCTGAGGTTCTAAAGCAACATGCTAAATCGGCTACGGCTGAAAAAACATTAGCTGTTTATGAAGCTGTTTTGTCGGTATAACTTCGGCTAAAGAGCAAGAAAGCATTGAAGAATGCATAAAAAGTAACTCCCGCTTGTGTTTCTAAGGTATCTTCATTAATCATAGACAATAGCGCAATTGCGATAAAAATGAGGTAATGGTAGTCTAATTTGTAGAAGCCGATGATAATGGGATATCCAATGGAAATAAGAATTAGAACCAGACCAATTATACCAAAGGTTACCCAG